>JAUMVD010000012.1 GCA_030530285.1 Bacillota bacterium
CCGACACAATGCGCAAGTGCCGGATAGGAACGGCAAAATTTTTTACACTTCTATTGCTTCTTTATCACACATCAATATACGGTCAAAGGATATTTCAGGGACCAGCTTTTCCAGTGAATATTTGTCACACAGCGTGAAGCCGGCCTGATCGCTTGTGGCGCCCTGGTGCGGGCTTCCCGATGCTGGAACGGCCTGTATGATGAAATCACACCAGCCGGCATCCGGGTCCTTCTCATTATATGCCAGGGCGAAATCGCCGGATGTGATCTCCGTTTTGGCGCCGGTTTCCCGATCGCAGCAGTATGCCTTGAGCATATACTTGTCAGGATTCAGCGTCACATCACCGCAGGTGACCGTAATGTCCAGATCATCCCACGTTAACCGATCCGTCCGGTTATCTACCGTTATTTTAGGGAACGCGGAGGATTTGTAATCGCCGATTTCCACTTCGTACTTGCTGAGGTCTTTCGGAATATACGGCAGGTGGTAGGATGTGTTGATCTTCATAATATCTTCGCTGCCCCGCCACTCGGCAGACACGATAATGTCCGTTTCATCACCGGTCAGTCTGGTGATGGTCCAGGTGTCTTCATCGACACGCACCGCATTTTCGTCATAGTGCCACCATATATTCATCGGTTCTATTTCGATCCCTTCAGGATGCTCCAGAGAGTATTCCCCAAAGACCAGCGGGATCGTCATCGTATCGCCGATCTGCGGCATCGGATCCAGCTCTTGGGGACCCATTGTCGGATATTCGTAGTTGCAGAACACCGCGTATTCGTCGAAGCAGATCACATTGCCATCCTTTGACAGATCCAGACGGATATCCACGATATCCCAGTCTGCTGCGTTCTCATCAAAGACGACGCTGATGTCACCGCCCCCAAGGTCTGTGATGGAGCAGTGCTCGGTGTCTCCGCCTGTCAGCGTCCATTCATAGGAGACATCATCGGGCAGTTCATCAAGAGTAATCTCTTCTGAAAGTTCCGGTGTTGTATGGGTGACCTCCGCAGTCAGGAGCAGCCCGTCTCCGTAAGGAGCGGGGAGTGTCGCATATCCCTCAGGGTCATCGATTTTCACTTCATACGCGTCCCAGACAACGTTGATGGTAAACGTGTATGTCTTTACTTTGCCTGTGGTGGTTTTATAGGTGATGGTGATATCCGCGGCGCCGGTTTTCAGAGCCGTATAGGTCCAGTCACTGCCATCCTTAGTGATGGACACGATTTTGTCATCAGAGGATTCTGCCCCCGTAACGGCGTAGGTAAAGATCGCGCCGTCAGGATGCTTGGAATTCGCCACATAAACGTCCCCGACATGCGATATCGTACCGGAATTACCCGGAATCAGGCTGCGGTCCGTTTCAAATGTGTAATCGACGACATCCCGGGAAGCGTAGGTCTGCGCGTCTGCTTCTGCCAGGATCTCGCCGTCAGCGATTCTGACCGCTTTGACATTGATATTGACATTGAAATAAATGGTCTCCGGGTGCAGACGTGTCACTTTAGGGAGAATCTCAGCGCCTTTAAGGGTTATGGTTCTGGTTTTGGCGGTATACGTGTAGTCACCGTCGGCCTTGGTCAGAGGGATCGGTTCCCATTCGTCATAGGCCTCTACGGCGGTAACGGTGATCACGTATTTCCACTTTTTATTGATGGTTCCCCAATCTTCAGCGCTGCTGTCGGAAACGATGGTGAAAGATTTATTGCTGTCGTGATAGAACGGCGTATAGACATAATTCTTACAAACGATTTCGATAGCCGGTCCATCAGCCGGTTCATCGTAGTCTTCCGCGTAAGCCTGCGTCTGCGTTTGTACGCCTGCGAAGGTCAGCGACAGGGATACGATGAATGCCAGCAATATAGTATGTAATCTTCTGGCTGTTGACTTCACTGTATTTCTCCTTTCTCTCTTTTTCCCTTCACAATGCCCCGGATAAAATGATGCAAAGGCCCCGCGGATAGCGAGGCCTTAATATCAGGTCAACGGTTTTATTTTACCTTGATCTTAACGGTTACGATATCATATGCTGCGAAGTATTCGTCACTTCCTTCATCGCATACGAGAACGTCGATGCTGTAAGTGCCTTTCTTCGTCTTTTTCTTTACTTTGATCTTGCCGTTGTCAGGGTTAACGCTAAGCGCCTTTTCGGACTTGGCGTTGCCGCCCAGAGATTCGTATGAAAGCGTTCCCTGCGCGTCCTTGACAGTGATGACACCGGATACGGTCCTTGCCTTTTTCTTCAGCTTCTTTTTCTTGACGGTCTTCATCTTGGAAGTTGCCGACATAGGATTTTCCTTGCCGATATCGAAGTCGATGTAGGTGGTTCCGGTATAATCGCCCGTGCCTGTGATCTTGGCGAAATAATGTCCCGGTTCAGCAGGCAGAGCCGCCAGCGGATTCGTCTCGGTGTACTCGGCATCTTTCTTATAGTAAGTGATGTCGTAGTCGCTGCCTTCTACTAAAGGATCACCATATACATCTAATACTTCCGGACCGGCAGCAGGAGGATTATCCGCAGGAATCTGGTAATACGGATGCCAGTTTTCCATGTTGAAGGCTTCGTATTCCTCGTCGAATGAAACCGTCGCGTTGAGTTTGCTCAGTGAGCTGTCATCGCACAGGGTGAGACCGGCGTATTCGCTGGTTTCACCGGTATATGGACTTCCGGCGGATGGTACAGCCTGAATCACGAAATCGCAGTAACCGGCACTTGGATCCTTCTTGTTATATTCCACAGCCAGGTCGCCTGTCGTGATTTCTTCTTTCGTGTCAGTGTCTTCATCGTAGTAATAGACTTTCAGGTCGTACTTGTCAGGATCCAGAGGATTGGCCGCATCATCACAGATCACACTGACGGACAGGTCATCCAGAGTCAGCTTTTCTCCGGTTTCCACTGGGATCTTTGGCCATTCGAATGCCGATTCGTCATCCAGCAGGATTTCATAGTCCTCCAGATCGGTGGAGATATACGGCAGATCGTAAAACGCCAGATCGTACTGCGGATCGCCGTTTGCATCCACCCATTCGGCGTTGACGGCCAGATACGTTTCCTCACCGGTCACCCTGATGATTTTGAACTGATTGCCGCTCAAGTTTTCGACTATGACATCGTCAGCATCATATTCCCAGGTATATTCCACATTCTCGGCAGGAATTCCCATCGGCTCTTCCATGTTGTAGACCATCGTGTTCAGCGTCATTTCCATGGAATTTCCAACCTGAAGATCCAGAGTCTGACTTGCCGGTGTCAGCGTAGAATAGGAATGGGAACAATGTACTGCTAATGAATTTGAGCAGATCACGTCTCCGCCCTTGGAGAGACTCAGAGTGACGCCTGCTGTCGTCCAGTCAGGAGTTTCCGGTATGAAGTACACTTCAACGGCACCTTCGGAGTCATCGATGTAAGCATATTCTTCATCTCCCTTTTCGAGGGACCATTCGTAATCAATGTCCTCAGGCAGTTGTGAAGTGCTGATGACCTCCGTTCCTTCTGTCGTGGCATGAATTACAGAGCCTTCCAGCTTCACGCAGCCATAAGGCTGCGGCAGGGCGGCCAGTCCGTCAGGACTATCGATTACAACTTCGTAAACATCGGTATCCACGTGGATATCAAATGTATACGTCTGTTTTTTGCCTGCGACATCCTTATACGTGACGGTCATCGTCGCTGTGCCGGGAGCGACAGTATAATATGTCCAGTCGCTGCCATCCTTCATTACGCTGACCACATCAGGGTTTGAAGAAACCACATTCGTCACCGTGTAGGTGAGGAAGTCACCGTTAGGGCGCTTGGAGTTGGCTACAAGCACTTCTCCCGTGTGTGAGATGGTGTTGAAGCTTTCAGGCAGCACGTGCCTGTCCTGTTCGAAGGTGTATTCTTCCATCGGCTCTGACGTGAACACCTGCGCTTCATTGGAGTCGAGGACTTCACCGGTGCTGATTTTTTTCGCGGTTACTTTGATGTTAACCAGGAAATCGCTGTCCGGATGCATCGCCAGCACCTTAGGGATCAGTTTCGTTCCCTTGAGGGTGAGGGTCTTCGTCTTAGCGGCATAGGTGTAATCGCCTTCCGCTGTGGTCAGAGGGACCGGATCCCATCCTTCTACCAGATCCTCAGCCTCAAGATCGAATTCCAGTTTCCAGTCTTTATTTTCTTTGCCCCCAGACTTTGGAGCTGCTGTCTACAGTTATTTTGAATGCTTTATTACCATCCGAGAAAAGCGGCGTCCAGTAATCGGTCGTGCTTGTAATATCTATGGCTGAATAATATTCTTCCTCATCGTCTGCGTAGACAGTCCCTGTCATGCAGGTCGTTGAGAAGCTCAGCGCTGCTGCTACGATGAACGCCAACAGGATCGCGGATAGTTTTCTGACTGTAAGTGTCATGATTTTCTCCTTTCTCTCATTCCCCGTTATTTGACATAAACTTTCGTGCCGTTAGGGATATTCGTATAGATCCATTTAGCGTTAGTCAGTGATAATCTGACGCATCCGTCCGATATGCTTACGCCCAGACGGCCGTCAACCAGCTTGCCTTTGCCCGGAGCGGTGTTGCCGTCATAGAGGACACTCTGGAAGTAGATTCCGTTGCCTTTGAAGTAGGAACAGTACCACCATCTGCAGGTCTTCTTGGTGTTCTGGTTATAGTAAGCTTTCTTGCTGATCTTGAACTCGCCGGAAGGTGTTGGCGTGGAGCTTTTGCCTGTTGCGCAGGACCACTTATAAACTCTCTTCCAGTTGCCTTTCTTGCCCTTATAGATTCTGGTCTGGTGGGAAGACTTGACCACTGCGATCAGGTAGCTGGAATTGCTGGACTTGCTCTGCACGTCCTTATCGGTAGCGTCACCGATGGTCTTGATCAGAACTCCCGTTGAGGTGTTGAACTGATAGTAGGTGCTGCCGATCTTCTCGATGCCTGTTGCCAGCTTGCCGTTTCCGAAGCTGTAGCGTTTTTTCTTCTTGACCTTGAACCAGCCTTTGCCCTGGCCCTTGCCGTTTGACTTGAAGTAATAGAGATTTCCGGAGACCTTTACGAGGCCGGTCTTCATGACGCCCTCGGAAGTGAAGTAGTACTTGCTGCCGTCGATGGTCATCAGGCCGGTGAAGGCGACGCCCATTTTATCTCCGGATTTCTTAAAGTAGTACTTCTTCTTGTTGATGGTCTGCCAGCCGGTCTTCATGACGCCGGTCTTAGGATCCAGGTAGTACTTCTTGCCGCTGAGCTTGAGCCAGCCGGTGTGCATAACGCCGGTGGTCGGGTTGAAGTAGTATCTGGCGGCATCCAGATCCGTCCATCCGGAAGCCATGACACCGAGCGTATCGCCGCCGGCGCTAGGGTCGCTGCCGTTGCGGTCGAAGTAATATTTGTTGCCGTTGATGGTCTGCCAATCGGTCAACATGTATCCGCTCTCGTCGAAGTAGTAGACACCCTTGTCTAAACTCTTGAATCCGGTGTACGGATGACCTTCGCCGTCATAAAACAGCCAGTGGCCGTTTTCGTTTTTCCAGCCGTAATCGGCAGGATCGGCTCCCAGCTGATCGTCAGCATTCTCGTCGAACTGCTGAACCTCCACAGAAGGTTCCTGCGTCAGTTCGACGTCGTCTGAGACGCCGTCTTCCGCGAAGGCGAAAGTTGGTATCAGCGTGATCACCATACAAACTGATACCATGAAAGCAATTAATTTTTTCATTGTCTCACCCCTCGTATAAATCACATAATGTTAACATCTGTCTTAATTTTAACAAATAAGGAGTACAATGTCATTGCGTTTTTATGTATACATGGATAAAATTGATTCAAGATGAATGACAAGCAAAAGGCCATGCTCCTCATGGTTCTGACCGCATGTATGTGGAGCATCGGCGGTATTTTTATTAAACTCATATCGTGGAGCCCGTTTCTGATCGCGGGAGTGCGCAGTCTCATATCCGGAAGCATCATGGCCGGGTATATGAAGGTCAGTCACGTCAGGTTCAAGTGGAACAGATATTCCGTGATGGCGGGGATTGGTCTGGGGTTTTCCGCTACGTTTTTTACGATAGCCAATAAGCTGACCACGGCGGCCAACGCCATCGTCCTTCAGTATACGGCTCCCGTCTTTATACTGATTATATCCGCGGTATTCTTTCAGCAGCATATGCGCCGGAAAGAAGTTCTGGTGGTCATGATAACCCTGATGGGAATGGTTTTGTTCTTTTTGGATCAGCTCTCACCGGGAAACATAGCCGGAAACTTCCTCGGCATATTGGCAGGAGTATTCCTGGGATTGATGTTCGTGATGGTCGGAAGAGGGGGAGACGATGACGGCACCAGGATGAGCGGAATCCTCATCGCCCACATGATAGCCGCCGTAATAGGGATACCGACAGGTCTGTATCTCACCGGCGGAGGGACGACGGGAGCGGAGATTCTTTATGTGGTGATCCTGGGCGTATTTCAGCTGGGGATACCGTATGTGCTTTATGGCATCGCTTCCAGAAACTGCCCGCCTCTGGCCTGTTCACTCATCGGGATGCTGGAGCCTTTGCTCAATCCCGTTTGGGTGGCGATCTTCATTGGCGAGATTCCGGGCGTGTTCGCCCTCATGGGGGCAGCGGTGATCGTCATTACCGTGACCTGGTGGTGTGTGCAGGAAGCCAGAATGCAGGAAGGATAAATTACTATGCGAAAAAGCGGCATCTTATTACCGATATTCTCACTGCCATCTGCCGGAGGCAAAGGCGGACTGGGGCAGGAGGCCTATGATTTTATCGACAAATTGGCTGAAGCAGGGCAGCATTACTGGCAGGTCCTGCCCATCGGCCCGGTAAACGAGGAAAACTGTCCGTACCAGTCGGCATCAAGTTTCGCGGGAGAGATCACATACATCTCCCTCCAAAAGCTTGCAGAAGAAGGACTATTGACTTCGGAGGAAGCAGATCTGCCGTTGAAAGAAGCGCTGGGGAAGGCATTCGACCGGTTCGATGATCACGCATTATTTGAAGCCTTTTGCTGGTATGAGAGAGAATGGCTGGACGACTACGCGCTGTATACGGCGCTGTCGGAGCACTTCGGAACGGGCAGGTGGGATTCATGGAGCGACAGCCTCAGAGACCGGGATCCTCAAGCTCTTCATGAGTGGACCATGAAACTGGAGCAGGACATCCAATACTGCAAATGGACGCAGTATCTCTTTTTCAGACAGTGGCATCAGCTTCTGGAGTACGCCCACACCAAAGGCATCGAGATGATCGGCGATCTGCCGTATTTCGCGGCTTTTGAGAGCGCTGACTGCTGGGCAGCCCGGGAGCTGTTCATGGTCGATGCAAACGGACGGCAGACCTTCCTGGCGGGAGCGCCGCCTGACGCCTTTACCGCGGAGGGCCAGTGCTGGGGGAATCCGGTCTATGACTGGGCTCAGCACAGAGCCCAGGGGTACAGCTGGTGGATGCGCAGGATCAGGCAGCAGTTCAGATTCTTTGACGTGGTCAGAATCGACCACATGAGAGGATTCGAGTCGTTTTATGTGATCCCCGCGGAAACGGAAGACCCGAAGGACGGTCACTGGGAAAAGGGCCCCGGGACGGAGTTCTTTGACACGGTAAAAGCACAGCTGGGCGAGGGGAGATTCATCGCGGAGGACCTGGGGTATTTGACGGAAGAAGTCAAGGAAATGGTAAGGAATACCGGTTTTCCGGGGATGAAGATCCTGCAGTTTGCTTTCGATACGGGTGAAGAGAACGTTTATCTGCCATTTAATTACGATACGGATAACGCCGTGGTCTATAACGGCACCCACGACAATGATACGACGATGGGCTGGTATAAGAAGGCGGAAGACTGGAAGCAGCGGTTTGTTTCCTGGTATTTGAGAGAAAAGTCCGATATACCGGAGGAACGTAAATATGAACTGTTTGCAGGGTACAAATCCGAGGAAAGCGCCGCCGATGCGATCATGGAACCCCGGGAGGCGGTGCGCGGACTGATCGAGATGGCTTTCAGCACCCGGTGTGATACGTGCATCATCTCCATGCAGGACTATCTGATGCTGGGAAGTGAAGCCAGGATCAATGTGCCGGGAATCGCGGAAGGAAACTGGGTCTGGCAGATGGATGAGGGCGCGTTCACAGAAGAACTGGCCGCGTATATTTCTGAGATCAGCGGGATTTACGACAGAAAAGGATAAACGAAAAAGGATAAAAAAATGAATCAGAACATGCATGAAGAGGGCATCCGCGCGGCCGTCGCGGGATGCCTCAGTATAGATATCTGCCCGCGGTTCGTCAGCAGCGGGAATGATTTCGGGGACATCATAAAACCCGGACAGATCACGCATATAGAAGGAAACGACGTGTTTGCCGGCGGATCTGTGGCCAACACCGGAATCGCCATGAAACTCTTTGGCGTGGAGCCTTTGCTCTTGGGCAGGATCGGAGGCGACAGCTTCGGCAGGATGCTGCAGGGGATGCTCCGGGATCAGGTGGGCGCAGGCGCGGACACGGTCGTTGTCGATCATGAGACGCCGACGGCTTACAGTCTGATTCTGGCTCCGGAGGGGCTGGACAGAGCCATCCTCCAAAACCCCGGCGCCAATGACGCGTTTCGTCTCAGCGATATCGACTGGGAGCAGATCAAGGGCTGCAGGCTCATGCACTTCGGTCATCCGCCGACGATCAGGCATTTTTACGAAAACGACGGGTGCGAACTGGAGGCGCTGTTTGCAAAGGCCCGGGAGATGGACATGGTCACCTCCCTGGATCTGTGCGCTGTGGATCCGGCATCGGAGGCCGGCCGCGCGGACTGGGGCGCGATCTTAAGGCGGGTGCTGCCGCTGGTGGATTTCTTCGTGCCCAGCCGCCAGGAACTTGCGGATATGCTGGGAGCAGGCGGGGAGGCCGCGGTTTCGGAGCTGATCGATGCGTGCGTGGAGCTTGGCGCGACAAATATTCTGATCAAGGAAGGCGAAAACGGCATGTCCTATCGCAACGGCTGTGATTTTTCCGATATTGAGCGAAAGCTTGGCAGAGCAGGAGGCAGCATGGCTGACTGGGAGGGCTGCCGCGGTCACGCGCCGGCAGTCAAAGCAATAAAAGAAGTGTCCGGCCTCGGGGCGGGGGACACTTCGATCGCAGCGTATTTGTCCGCAATGATGCGGGGATTTTCATTTGAAGATACTTTGTATCTGGCCAGAGCCGAAGGCGCCCTCTGCGTCAGCGACGCTTCAGCCACGGCGGGTCTCAGGCCGCTGGAGGCTGTTCTTTTCAGGGCTTGATTAAGCCTTGATGATTTCCATCAGCGCGTCCTTGATCTGGTTCAGCGCGCTGTCACAGGAATGCAGGTCGCTGCCCTGGGCCATGATGTACAGCTTGACCTTCGGTTCCGTACCGGAAGGTCTCACGATGGCCTTGGAGCCGCCTGCCAGGTCATAAAACAGCATGTTGGCCGGAGGCAATCCCGTGGCAGCTGTGTCCTGGAAATCCCGGATGCCTTCCACAGGGAATCCGATCTCAGCAGGAGAATCCTGACGTAAGGATTTCATCAGACCATCCATTTTATCGGATGCGTCAAAGCCTTCGAACTGGATGGACAGGACGTCCTCTCTGAAGAATCCGTATTTTTCGTACATTTTCTGCAGCACTTCATACAGTGTCAGATCTTTGGTGTCATAGTAGCATGCCATCTCATACAGCAGCATGGACGCGACGATAGCGTCCTTATCTCTGGCGTAAGTTCCGCAGAGATAGCCGTTGCTTTCTTCAAATCCGAAGAGGAATGTGTGCTCGCCGGTAGCTTCCCATTCTTTTATTTTCTCGCCGATGAACTTGAACCCCGTGAGAACGTTGACGATCTCCACACCGTTCCTGCGGCAGATCACATCTGCCATAGGCGTGGAAACGATGCTCTTGACGGCGGCGCTGTCAGCAGGAAGAGTTCCTGATTCCTTCTTTACGGTGATCAGATAATCCAGCAAAAGCACGCCGATCTGATTTCCCGTGAGCATGACGAAATCTTCGCCGTTTCTCACCACAGCTCCGCATCGGTCTCCATCAGGATCCGTGCCGATGATCAGATCGGCATCGTGTTTACGGGCCAGATCCATGGCCAGATCGAAGGTCTGGATATTGTCAGGATTTGGCGAGGACACGGTAGGGAAATCTCCGTTCAGCACCATCTGTTCCGGCACGGTGATCAGATTTCGCGCGCCCAGTCTGCTTAAGACTTCCGGCACGAGCCGGTATCCGGTCCCGTGAAGCGGCGTATAGATCACGCAAAAATCAGGGGACTCCTTTACCAGATCCGAGGATACGGACTGTGCAAGCACATTGGATAAGTAGGCCTCATCCATGTCATCACCCAGCATGGTGATGAGCCCTGAAGCCTTTGCTTCGTCAACATCCATGACCTTCACATCGTCGAAGATGTCCCGCTGTATCATGGAATCGGAAACCATCGCGGCGTGTTCCGGCGGCAGCTGGGCTCCGTCGGACCAGTAGACCTTGTATCCGTTGTATTCCTTAGGGTTGTGGCTTGCCGTAATGTTGATGCCGGCGATGGAAGCCGTCTGCCTCAGCGCGAAGGAAAGCTCCGGAGTAGGCCTGAGGCTTTCGAACAGATAAACGTGGATGCCGTTTGCTGCCAGCACACCTGCCGCTTCGGCGGCAAAGGCTGCGCTGTTGTTTCGGGAGTCATAGGATATGGTGACTCCGTCCCTGCCGTCTTCGGGACTGGCTTTGATCAGATCCGCGAGCCCCTGGGTGGCGTAGCGTACGGTGTACACGTTCATGCCAAACAGTCCCGCGCGCATGATACCTCTGAGGCCTGCGGTACCGAAGTCCAGCAGTTTGCTGAACCGTCCCTTGATTTCGTTTTCATCATCGGCGATGGCGCGGAGTTCGTCCTTCGTATCCTGATCGACGATATCGCTGTCCAGCCATCGCTGATATTCGTATTGATAGTCCATATCAAAGACTCCTTTCTAAGAGTAAGGCTTCATTCGGAAATACGGATACATTGCCGCTGACAATCCGTCCGGTGAGCAGATCTCTCCATTGTCCTTCCAGACTGAGCTCTCTTTCGGCAGGTCCGCGGTTGACTGCCGTGATCACCGGCCAGTACATGCCGTACCCGCAGTATCGCTCGAAAGCGAACAACCCATCCGATGCGTCGATGGTCCGGTAGCCGCCCTGGCGGAATACACCGTGGGCGGAGCGGATTTCTGTCAGTTTGCGGTACCACTGAAGCAGGTCCTGGTTTTCCTGATCCCATGGGTAACAGGTCCGATTGAAGGGATCCTTGTAACCCTCGGTTCCCGCTTCATCACCGTAATAGATGCACGGCAGCCCCGGCAGCGTCATCTGGATCAGGGACGCCATTTTGAGAAGGCGTATGCCTTCTTCCCACTGGTTCTCGTCCAGGTGCGTGTGCGCCTGCGCTTCACGCGTCGGATCCGGTCCCAGATCCGCACCTGCCAGTGCCGTGATGATCCGCGGGCTGTCGTGGGTGCCCAGAATATTCATGAGACAGTTGGTGACTTCCGGAGGGTAGTTTTCGATGATGGATTCCACTGCGGACCTGAGCCTTTGCGAATCGCCGTTTCGGATAAATTCTATGATCCCGTTTCGGACCGGGTAATTCGTGACGGAATCCAGCCGTCCGCCTTCAAAGTAATTCTTTCTCTCATCGTAGGCAATCTTATTGGAAGCGTCTTCCCAGACCTCTCCCAGAATCAGAGCGTCGCTTTTTTCTGTCTTGGCAGCTTCCGTCAGTGTATCCAGAAATCCTCCATCCAGTTCGTCGGCGACGTCCAGCCGCCAGCCCGATGCGCCGGCTCTGAGCCATTTTCTTACGATGCCGTTTTCACCGGTGATGTACCGGATATACCCGGGATCCCGTTTATTCAGTTTCGGCAGCGTCTCGAAATCCCACCAGCAGTCGTATGATCCGTCTTCGCGGAAACAGTACCAGCTGCGGTATGGCGAGTCGGGATTGTTGTAGGCGCCGCTGCCTCCGCATCGTCCGTGTTTGTCGAAATAGATGGAGTCAGCGCCTGTGTGGGAGAAGACGCCGTCGCAAATCACACGAATGCCCAGATCATTTGCTTCCCGGCAGAGCCTTTGGAAATCCTCTTCACTGCCGAACATCGGATCGATCCGCTCGTAATTGGCGGTGTCATATTTATGGTTTGAATACGCCTCGAATATCGGGCTGAGGTAAATGCAGGTGACGTGCAGTGAAGCCAGATAAGGGAGCTTCTGGCGTATGCCCTCCAGATCCCCTCCGAAGAAATCGTTGTTGAGGATCTGCCCGTCCTGCGGCTCCCAGACGGGAACGCCGCCCCAGTCGTCTCTGAGGATCTGACCTTCCCCTGCAAAGCGCTGCCGTCCCGATCTGTGGAAACGATCCACGAAAATGTGGTAGTAGATGCCCCCGTAAAGCCAGTCCGGCACATCGTACTTGCGCTGATATACCGTCTGCTGCCAGGCGGCATCATCGTCGGTGATGACCGCGGCGTTATCCTGATCTCTGCCCACTCGCAGGATGCCTTTCGGCGTTTCGATTTCGAACCGGTACCAGTACAGGCCGGTATCATGGATGGCCAGAGTGAGGGTATACTCCAGATAGGTATCGGTTTCAGCGGGTGTTTCTTCGCCGCCGTTCATCTGATAGCGGGCCGGCTCGTCGTGCCGGTCGTACTTGACGACAATATGCACGCAGTCCGGATGCAGCGCTTTGGCCACCAGTATCCTGTACGTGATCTCGGTATCGGATACCACAGCGCCCGATGGCGTCTTGAAATATGTGTTTCTTGAGTCAAATATTATGTTCGCCTGTTCCAATAAATTCAGTCTCTCTTTCTAGTATAGTTAGATCACCGCCTTCGACTTGACGAAGAACGGGTGGGTGATATATCCGGACAGCAGCCGCTTGTCATTGATCACGACGTTCTTATCCAGAACGGCGTAATTCAGCATCGCGCCTTCGCCGATGGTGCAGTCCTGATTGATGACGCAGTTCTCCACTACGGCGCCTTTTTTGATGTGGACGCCGCGGAATATGATGGAGTTTTTGACGGTGCCTTCGATTACCGTCCCGGCGGCGATGATGGAGTTGGTGGCCTTTGAACCGTCACCGTAATAGGCAGGGGAACTGTTGCCTGCTCTGGTGATGACCGGTCTCAGTTCCTGATCGAACAGCTCCTGTCTGATGTCCTTATCCAGCAGCGACAGATTGCTTCTCAGATAGGACGAAAGATCATCCACGTACAGCAGCGTCTCATCGGTCACATAAGCCATGATCTTCGACTCGCCCAGCGCCGGTTTCAGGATATCCTTTCGCAGGCTGGTTTTGTTCTGATCGATGGACTGTACCAGGATATCCACCAGATCCTCGCGTTCCATGATATAGGTGTTGGTCGCCACATATCCGCCGGCATCAGGCAGTCCGCCGATGATGATGTCGGTGATCCTGCCCTCATCATCGATCTTGTACTCCGTGGCCGGGACGCTCGCGTCCTTATGGATCGGGTTTTTCGTGCAAAGGCAGGTGAAGCGGGCTCCCGAGTCGATATGCTGCTGCAGCATGGCGGAATAATCGATATTTCCGATGGCGTTGCAGCAGGAGAAAAGAACGTATTTCTCTTTACAGTCCTCTATATATGACAGGTTGGCCTGCAGCGCTTCCAGAACGTTTTCGTATCTCATCTCCGCATTGTAAAACGAGAACGGCGGCAGCACGGTCAGACCCGATTCTCTGCGGTTCAGATCCCATTCTCCGCCGTAGCGGACATGACCCATGAGGCTTTCATATTTGGTTGTGGCGACGATGCCGATATTGCGCACGCCGGAGTTGGTCATGTTGGAGATAAAAAAGTCTATAATTCTGTATCTGGCGCCAAACGGTATGGCGGCGAACGTTCTCTTTATGGTAAGCTCGCTGACATCCGCATCGTGTTCATCAGCGAAAATAAGTCCAAGCATATCCATGATCTATACCTCCTCTCCGGCAGCGATAACGGTCAGTTCATGCGTCTGTTTGTCACCGCCGACTCTGGCGCCCGCGCTGACGCGCACATCCCGGTCGATGATGGCATATTCGACGACGGCGCCTTTTTCGATATATACATTATTCATGATGACGGAGTCCTTGATCACAGCGCCTTCTTCTACCGTGATGTTGCTGCCCAGAACCGAATTGACCACAGTACCGTCGATTTCATTTCCGGCGGCGCAGTTGCAGTTGGTCATGTGGGCGTGCTCTCCAAGATAGGTAGGCGGCTGGAAGTCATGCCGGTAATAGATTCTCCAGCCATCATCATTGAGACAGAGCTCCGGATTTTCGCCCAGTGTATCCATGTTGGCGCTCCAATACGAGGAGAGGGTACCGACATCGCGCCAGTAGCCTTTGTACAGATAAGCGAAGAGTCTCTCGCCTCCCGCCAGCATGGCGGGGATCACGTTTTTGCCGAAGTCGTTGTCGGAGTTCGGATTTTCCTCATCCTGCTGCAGATACCTGAACAGTTTATCCGTTGTGAATACATACACGCCCATGGAAGCCAGCGTGCTCTTAGGGTGCGCGGGCTTCTCCGCAAACTCCGTGATGCGGCCGTCCGGATCCGTGCTCATGATCCCGAAGCGGCTGGCTTCTTCGATGGGCACATCCATGACAGCGATCGTGCAATCCGCTTCATTATCGATGTGCTCCTGAAGCATGATGTCGTAGTTCATCTTATAAATATGGTCTCCCGAAAGAACAATGATGTAGTCAGGATCATAATTCATGATGAATTTCTGGTTCTGATAGATGGCGTTGGCCGTACCCTTGAACCAGTCGCCGCCTTTGGCAGCCTGATAAGGCGGAAGTACGTGCAGCCCGCCGTAATTCAGATTCAGATCCCAGGGATCCCCTGTACCCAGATAGTCATTTAACTCCAGAGGCTGATACTGCGTCAGAACGCCCACCGTGTCGATATCGGAGTTGACACAGTTCGAGAGAGAAAAATCGATAATGCGATATCTTCCCCCGAACGGGACGGCAGGCTTGGCGACATTCTCCGTGAGGGGAGCCAGTCTGCTGCCTTGACCACCAGCAAGAAGCATGGCTATGCACTTTTTCTTTCTTGCCATTTTTATTCCTCCTTCTTCTTTAATACTATCGCCGACAGCGCCGGAAGGGTGAGTTCGATATGCTGCTCGTATCCGTTCCAGCCTTCGGGAATTACCTTATATTCCGCGCCGGTTCTGGTTCCCCGGCCTCCGTATTCGGCGGCGTCGGTGTCGAGTATGGATGTGTACACACCGGTTTCGGGCACGCCGATCTTATACTCCGCCAGGTCTTTGCCGGAAAGATTCAGGCAAATGACGACGTGATCCCGGCCGCGGCTTTTGCTGCCTGTACGCAGGCGGATGTAGTTGATCACATTGTCGTAGATGTTGCCGCCGTCGATCCACCGGAATCCCTCGGGGGTATCGTCCCCCTGCCAGAGGACCGGCGTATCCAGATAGAGCCGGTTGAGATCGCGGCAGAACGCCTGGGCCTGTCTATGCCTGTCATAATCCAGAAGCAGCCAGTCCAGCTGCGCGTTTTCGTTCCATTCTATGAACTGGGCGAATTCGTTTCCCATGAAATTCAGTTTCTTGCCCGGGTGGGTGAACATGAAGGTCAGAAAAGCCCGGAATCCGTCAAATTTCTGGTCGTAAGTGCCGGGCATTTTGTTCAGAAGCGACTTCTTGCCGTGGACGACTTCATCGTGGGAAACCGGAAGGATGAAGTTCTCGCTCCACGCGTAATCCAGCGAGAATACCAGCTTGCCGTGGGCTTCCCGGCGAAACAGCGGATCCGTAGAGAAATACTCCAGTTCGTCATTCATCCACCCCATGTTCCATTTGAAGTTGAATCCCAGTCCGCCGGTATCCGGAGGCTGCGTGATGTTAGGCCAGGCGGTGGATTCTTCGGCTATGGTAAGGACGCCGGGGTAATTTGTAAGAACGTCCCGGTTTATCTGCTGCAGGAATCGGATGGCCTCTTTGTTTTCGACGCCGCCATCCTCGTTGGGCATCCACTCTCCGTCTTCCCGGTCGTAGTTGAGATAGATCATAGCGGCTACCGCGTCCACACGGAGCCCGTCTATGTGGAATTTTTCGCAGTAGTAGCAGGCATTTGAAATGAGAAAGCTGACGACTTCAGGCCTGCCGAAGTCAAAGGCCAGCGTTCCCCAGCCCTTGTGCTCTGCCCTTGACGGATTGCTGTCCTCATAGAGCGGCTGACCATCGAAGCGGACCAGTCCGTATTCGTCCTTCGGGAAGTGGGCAGGGACCCAGTCCATGATTACGCCGATGTGATTGCGGTGAGCCAGGTCCACCAGATATTTGAAGTCATCCGGTCTGCCATATCGGGACGTCGGGCTATAGTAGCCGGTAACCTGATAACCCCAGGAACCGTCAAAGGGATACTCCATGACAGGGAGCAGTTCGATATGGGTATAGCCCATTTCCTTAACGTATGGGATGAGCATATCCGCAGTTTCACGGTATGTATAAAGACCGCCGTCTTCTCTGCGGCGCCACGAACCGATATGTACTTCGTAGATATTCACGGGAGACTGGTACGGGTTGCGGGAGATTCGCTCCTCCATCCAATCCCGGTCCTGCCAAGGAAAGGCTCTGTCCACGTCGAAAACGATGGATGCCCGCTGGCTGCCGTGGATGCCCGCTCCGTTCTCAGAGAAAAACGCGTAAGGATCGGCCTTGAACACCGTTTTGCCATCCGCGCCGGTGACGGCGAATTTGTAAAGATCGCCCTCTCCGGCTTCCGGTACATGCAGTTCCCAGATTTCGCGATCATCAGCGAGAGGCTGCATGATATTCCTGGACGCGTCCCAATCGTTGAAGCTGCCGACGACGGATATGGATTCCGCTCTCGGCGCCCAGACGCGGAAGATCACACCTGTCTGCGCGCTGGTGCCGGCTTGACCGCCGCAAAGGTGTGCGCCCATAAACTCATATGACCTGTAATTCGCCCCATGGTGAAAGAGGTATTTGTGTTCAGAAATATTCTGCGTCACCATTCTAGTCCTCCCCATAGTACTGTATTCATTATACCACAGATTATTGCGGATGTGTGACAAAAAATGAAAATAATTGACCGCAAATGATTGACTTTGAGTAAATTCGGTCATAAAATAAAAACGGAGGAGATACAATGCTTCAATATGAACGATTTGAGAAAATAATGGATCTTCTGAAACAGCAGTCGTCTGTCAGAGTCACAGAACTGGTGCCTTTGCTTGACGCCAGTGAATCCACGATACGCAGAGATATCGCGGAGCTGGATAAGGCGGGACGCCTGCGAAAGGTGTTTGGAGGCGCGGTGTCTGCCGGAGGTACCGACAACCCGGTCAATGCGCAGAGCCGGGATATGGGCGCAAAGGCTTTGACCAGGACCTGCGAAAAGATGCAGGTGGCGGTACACGCCGCTTCTCTGATCGAGCCCGGGGACCTGATCTATATCGACGCCGGCACCACCACAGGCAGCATGATCGATGCCATTACCTGCTATGATGCCGTTTATGTGACCAACGGGGCGAGACATGCCATTTATCTGGCGCAGCGCGGACTGAAGACATACCTGTTATCGGGACAGGTGAAAGCTTCCACAGAGGCGATCATCGGTCAGGACGCGGTGGTCAGCCTGCAGAAGTACCACTTCAATAAGTGTTTCATCGGGACGGACGGCATCGATAAGGATAACGGATACACCACCGCGGACATCGAGGAATCCATGGTCAAGACAGAAGCCATGAGCAGATCCGAGAAAGCTTTCGTGTTGGCGGACAGCAGCAAGTTCGGTCTGGTGGCGTCCATCACATTCGCGCCGCTTCAGGCCGGCACCGTGATCACGGATCAGCTTCCGGACAGCAGTTACAGGACAAAAACAGAAATCATTGAAATTAAATAAACAGGAGGAAATCAAAATGGTAAAAATCGCAATCAATGGGTTCGGACGTATAGGACGTCTTTCATTCAGACAGGTATTCGAAGACCCTGAATGTGAAGTAGTGGCAATCAACGATCTGACGAATCCGGGCATGTTGGCTCATCTGCTGAAGTATGACAGTGTACAGGGCAGATATGCCGACAAGCACGAGGTGACACATGATGAAACATCCATCACCGTTGACGGGAAGACGATTCCGGTTTACGCGGAGGCGGAAGCGGCGAAGCTGCCGTGGAAGAGTCTGGATGTGGATATCGTTCTGGAGTGCACCGGATTCTATACTTCTAAGGAAAAATCTCAGGCGCATATCGATGCCGGCGCCAAGAAGGTGCTGATCTCAGCTCCTGCCGGCAATGACTTGCCTACTATAGTATACGGGGTAAACCATGAGACCCTGACGAAGGACGACAACATCGTATCCGGCGCGTCCTGCACCACCAACTGTCTGGCGCCTATGGCCAAGGTACTGGCGGGCTACAGAGAAGTCAGAACGGGATTTATGACCACGATCCACGCCTACACGGGAGACCAGATGCTGCTGGACGGACCGCACAGAAAGGGCGACCTGAGAAGAGCCAGAGCCGGAGCCATCAATATCGTACCGAATTCCACCGGCGCTGCCAAGGCCATCGGACTGGTCATTCCGGAACTGGACGGCAAACTCATCGGATCCGCCCAGAGAGTCCCGGTACCTTCCGGTTCCATCACTATACTGGACGCCACCCTCAAAGACGAGACGGATTCCGTATCGGTAGAGGGCATCAACGCGGCCATGAAGGCGGCGGCTTCCGAATCCTTCGGATATACAGAAGAGGAACTGGTATCCAGCGATATCATCGGAATCAGCTACGGGTCGCTGTTTGACGCGACACAGACCCTGGCAGAGAAGTGCGGAACCCATATATTTGAGGTTCGTATCGTCGCATGGTATGATAACGAAATGAGTTATGTACACCAGCTGATCCGCACGATGAAACACATGTGCACGCTGGTATAATCAAACAGATTGGAATGAAAACTATGGCAAGCGGTAAAGAACGTATCAAAGTGCTCTTTGCCTCTCCGGAAGTCATGCCGTTCGGTGGGACAGGAGGACTCGGTGAAGTAGCCGGATCGCTCCCGGAAGCGGTCAATAAATTAAAAGGATCCCAGGTGGAATGCCGCGTGATCATGCCCCTTTATGGATCCGTGAAGGACGCATTCCGCAGGAAAATGAAATTCCTGGGGCATACGGAAATACCTGTAGCCTGGCGCAGCCAGTATATGGGCATATTCCAGCTCAAAAAAGACGGTGTCGTCTACTATTTCGTCGATAACGAGTATTACTTTAAGCGGGATCGCCTGTACGGGTTTGGAGATGACTGCGAACGGTTCAGTTATTTCAGCAGAGCCGTACTGGAGAGCGCTCTGATCACGGGATTTGTGCCGGACATCATACATGCCAATGACTGGCAGACTGCTCTGGCGACCGTGTTTGCCAAAACGATATACGCGGGCAAAGGCTTGAAAACCGTCTTTACCGTTCACAACGTCGAGTACCAGGGCAGGTACGGCGTGAATTCTCTGAAGGATTGCATCGGACTGGATCCGTATGACAATCACATCCTGCGCATGGGCGATGACATCAATCTGATGAAGGGGGCTATCGAGTGCACGGATTGTTTCACCACGGTAAGTCCGACCTATGCCAGAGAACTCACCTATCCGGTCAGCGCCTTCGGGCTTGACGGCATCATACGGGATAACGAATACAAGCTCACGGGAATCCTGAACGGGATCAACGTGACGGATTATGACCCGTCAAACGATCCGTCCATTGAGGCGGCCTACTCCAGTGAGAAACTGCAGGGCAAAAAACAGTGCAAGAGGGCTTTGCAAAAGGACCTGGGCCTTTCGCAAAGCGACGCGCCGATGCTGACCATGATCACCAGGCTGGTAGCGCCGAAGGGCATCGACATCGTCATGGAAATGCTGGATGATCTGCTGTATAACCATGACATGCAGTTCGTGATGCTGGGGACGGGAGACCAAAAATACGAAGACTATTTCCGCGAATTGCAATACCGCCACCCGGATCAGGTCAGATCACTGATCGAGTTCAACACCGCCACCGCCCACAGGATCTACGCGGCAGGAGATATGCTGCTGATGCCTTCCAGAAGCGAGGCCTGCGGTCTGGCGCAGATGATCGCCTGCAGGTACGGCAATGTGCCGATCATCAGGCTGACCGGCGGATTGGCGGACTCCATAAAGGAGTGGAACGGCAGTGAAGGAAACGGATTTACCTTCTACGATTATAACGGCGGAGAGCTGGCTTACGCCGTAAGGAGAGCGATGGATCTCTATTCCCATAAGAACAAATGGCGCGCGCTGGTCAGACACATATTGAACGAAGATTTCAGCTGGGCCAGATCGGCGGGAGAATACCATAAGCTCTATACGAAACTGATTAAAGGATAGGAACAGAACCAACGGATGGATAAAAACACACAATTGATCAATGAATTCACGGATTATCTGGAGGAGAGTCTCCATACGAGCATAGAGGAGGCGAGCCCGCAGCAGATCTACAAGGCGGCTGCCCGCATCGTCAACAGCAAACTCCAGGAACGATATAAGGAATTCTGGAAAAAGAAAAACAGGATCGAGAAAGAAACCCACGGAAAGAAAAAGATATACTATATCAGCATGGAATTTCTGATGGGACAGTCTCTGAAGAATGCCCTGTACTGTCTGGGTGTCATGGATGAGGTCAGAGCCTTTTTCAAGAGCAAAGGCTTCGAACTGGAGGATATCCTGGAGTGCGAACCGGATGCGGGGCTTGGCAACGGCGGTCTGGGCAGGCTGGCGGCGTGCTATCTGTCCGCCATGGCCACAGGAAGCTACGATGCCACAGGATTTTCTCTGCGTTACGAATACGGACTGTTTAAGCAGAAGATCGAAGACGGCTGGCAGGTAGAGCTTCCGGACAACTGGATCCCCGGCGGCGGCGTCTGGCTCAACAAGCGGGATGATGATCCGTTCTTCGTTACCTTCTACGGACGGTATAACGAATGGTGGGATGAAACGGGATTTCATTTTTCTCTGGATGAACCGCAGGTGGTCGAAGCCATACCGTACGACATGTATGTGCCGGGAGCCGGCAACGACGCGGTGGAGAAGCTGAGACTGTGGAGAGCCATCGATCCGGAAGGCTTCGATATGGAGAGCTTCAACAGTGGAGATTTCACCAGAGCAGCCCAAAAGAACAACAGGGCGGAAGCCATCACCAAGGTGCTCTATCCGCCGGATAATATCGAAGAGGGCAAGGAACTGAGGCTCAAGCAGCAGTATTTCATGGTGTCCGCTTCCTGTCAGAATATCATCCGTGATCACCTGCAGATCCACGGAACGCTGGATAATTTCCATCTGCAGAATGTGATCCATATCAATGACACCCATCCGGCCCTTTGCATACCGGAACTCATGAGGATATTCATGGATGAACACGGATGTTCCTGGGACTACGCCTGGGAGAGAGTCGTCGGTTCGGTTTCCTATACGAATCACACGATCCTGGCAGAAGCCCTGGAAAAGTGGAAGACGTCACAGGTGCAGGCCCTGATGCCGAGAGTCTTCTCCATCATATCGGAGATCGACCGCAGGTTCCGGGACTACATGTACGATAAATTCCCGGGAGACGACGGCAAGGTGGACTATACGGCGGTTCTGGGCAATGGGCAGGTGAGAATGGCCAATATGGCTGTCATCGGATCCCATAAGGTAAACGGCGTTTCCGCGCTTCACTCACAGATCCTTAAGGATGATCTGTTCCATGACTATTTCCTGGCGCAGCCGGACAAATTCACGAATGTGACCAACGGCATCGCCTACAGGAGGTGGCTTTGCCAGGCCAACCCCGAGCTGGCGGCTCTCATAGACGAGTGCATCGGCACGGGCTACAGGACCGATGACCGCAGACTCGAAGATTTCTTCCGTTACAGAGAGGACGCGGCCGTATGCCAGAGGCTGGAGCAGATCAAACGCGACAATAAAGCCAGATTTGCCGACAAGGTAAAGAAGGCTTCCGGCGTTGCCATCGACCCGGATTCCATATTCATCGTGCAGGCCAAGCGGCTTCACGAATACAAGCGGCAGCTTCTCAACGCCCTGCGCATTATCAGCAGGTATCAGATGCTGCTGGATAACCCGGATATGGAGATGAGGCCGGAGACATATTTGTTCGCGGCAAAGGCAGCTCCCAGCTATTTCCTGGCTAAGAGAGTCATACAGCTGATCTGTAAGATCAGTCAGGAAATCGAGCAAAACCCGAAAATCGCGTCCAAGCTCAAGGTCGTATTCTTAGAAAACTACAGCGTATCCATGGCCGAGAGCCTGATGCCGGCAACCGAGATATCCGAACAGATATCGCTGGCAGGCAAGGAAGCCAGCGGGACGGGAAACATGAAGATGATGATCAACGGCGCGGTGACCATCGGCACACTGGATGGAGCCAATGTGGAAATCCGCGAGGCGGTGGGCCCGGACAGCATTTTCATCTTCGGCAAGAGAGAAAACGAGGTGCGCAAAGCCCTGCAGGAAGGGTACAACGCGTACGAAATCTATGAAAACGATCCGGTACTGAAGCGGGCTGTTGACAGGCTTGGAGACGGATTCGCCGGCAAGGACTTCCACGAACTGAAGGCCTATCTGCTGAAACCGTCCTACAGCATCGCCGACCCGTACATGTGCCTGCTTGACTTCGCGGACTATCTCAGGGCGCATGATGAGATCCAGGCGGCGTATGAAGATCGAAAACGATGGAACACCATGTCGGTGGAAAACATCGCGAAGGCTGCCAGATTCGCGGCAGACCGCAGCATCCGGGATTACGCCGACAGGATATGGAACACAGGTAATATATAAACAGGTTTACGAAATGAAAGCGACAAAGATAGTATGCACACTGGGTCCGGCAAGCGCAGGACTCGATGTGATGAAAGATATGATCGACGCGGGCATGAACGTGGCGAGGCTGAACTTCTCCCACGGATCCCACGAAGAGCATCTGGAAAAAATCAAAACATACAGGCAGGCCTGCGCGGACAAAGGCGTCCCCGCAGCCATCATGCTTGACACGAAGGGCCCCGAGATCAGGCTCGGAGAATTCCCCGAAAAGACCTTCATACAGAAAGGACAGAAGTTCATTCTGTACTGCAGCCGGGATGTGACGGGCTCATCAGAAGGCGTCAGCATTTCCTACAAGGGCCTGGCAGGTCAGGTCAGCAAAGGCACCGCCATCCTCATCGATGACGGCAAGCTCCGCATGGAGGTGCAGGCTGTCGAAAACGGAGACATCCTGTGCATTGCCAAAGACGAAGGATTCGTCAGCACGAAAAAAGGCGTCAATGTACCCGAGATACATCTGGATATGGATTATCTCTCCCAGAGGGATCAAGAGGACCTGCTCTTCGGAATCCAGCAGGATGTGGACTACGTGGCTTCATCTTTCGTCAGAAGTGTTGACGATGTCAGATGCCTCAGAACCTTCCTGGACGATAACGGAGGAGAAGCCATCAAAATCATCTCCAAGATCGAAAATCCGGAAGGCATCAGAAACTTCGACGCGATACTGGAGGCGTCCGATGGCATCATGGTAGCCAGAGGGGATATGGGTGTCGAAGTGGACTTCGCCACGATACCGGGGATACAGAAGTCCTTCATCGATAAATGTATCAAGGCGGGCAAACCGGTCATCACAGCGACGCAGATGCTGGAGTCCATGATCAGCGAACCCGTGCCTACCAGAGCCGAGATCACGGACGTGGCCAACGCCGTGTTTGACGGGACCTCTGCCGTGATGCTTTCGGGAGAAAGCGCCGCCGGCAATTATCCGGCGCTGACGGTCAGTGTCATGAGCAGGATACTGGAGCAGGCGGAGGAGGATCTGAAAAATTCCTCCAGATTCAAGACCATAGAGGAAGTTTACAGCGAGAGCCTGATCAGCGGAGCTGTGGATCTGTCGACGGCCATAGGCCATGCGGCCTGTCAGGTGGCCGACCATATCGGTGCAAAGGCTTTGATCGCCATCACACAGTCCGGATACACCGCTCTGATGATGGCCAGATTCCATCCGGATAAGCCAATCATCGCAGCCACCCCGTCCGCTAAGGTGAGCCGACAGATGGCGCTGATCCGAGGCGTACATCCGGTGATGACGGAGGAGGCTTCGAATCTTGAGGAGCTGATCCAAAGCGCCAAAACAAACGCGATGGAACTGGGGTTCCTGCAGAGTGGAGACCGCATCGTCGTCAGCGCGGGGCTGCCGCTTCGCGTAGCGGGAAATACGAATACGATAAGAGTAGAAACTATTTAGGACTATCCGGGAGTTTGGATTTTTTATCCGGCAGATTGGTGAGAAGCACGGCGGCCACTACCAGTAGCGATCCCAGAATCATGATCTTGGTGAGCACATCACCCACCAGGAAATGACCGAAGACGCAGGCCAGAACGGGCTCCATGGTATTGATCAGGGACGCGTTGCCGGGGCCGATGAGTCTGACCCCGATAGCATAAAAGACAATAGCCATAAATACACAAACCAGAGAAAGCAGGATCATCATGCCGATTTGATTCGGCTGCGTAACGAACAGAGGCTTGCCGCTGATGAAGCATCTGATAAAGTTTACAGCAGCCGCGGACAGCATGACATAGCCGGCAACGGCGAAACTGTTTTCTTTTTTTACGCTTTCTGCGGAAAGGCCGAATAAGTAGATCACGTATCCGACGGCGGCGCCGAAGGCAAACAGGATGCCCAGAAAGTTCGCTTTCATTTCCGGATCCCATACGATGAGGACGAGACCGCCAAAGGAAAGCAATACCGCCAGAATCTTCGTTATCCTGACAGGCTCCATCCCGGTGATCATCTCAATGGTTACGATCATGGCAGGGAACGTAAAGGAGATGATGGTGGCCAGCGATCCGGAGATATAATCAAAGGATACGTAAAGGGATGTGGACAGGCCGATGTAACCCGCGCAGGTGACGACCATGGCAATGGCGGCCTTTTTAGAGAATCTGAAGTTGATTCTGCGCACCAGCAGGTACGCCCACATGATGACGGCAGCATACAGGAATTTGTTGAATAACAGCGTTTCGGTCTCCACGCCCATACCGAATGAAATAAATGAGAAAGACGGGACGAGACCGTAACATATGGATGTCATGATGACGCAAAATGTACCGAGGATTTTTGTATTTTTTGTGAAGTTATCTTTCATTTTATGCCTTTCCTATTTCTATGAGTTATTATATCATTAAAGGGTACGAACGATTCAAAAAAGTAAAAAATAAAGTTGTAAATCAAGAAAGGGAAACAAATCATGTTTAGAAAAATGCGCAGATTCAAGCAGCAGATATCAGACGCTGAATGCATAGAAGTCTTAAAGGGAGCAAAGCGCGGCGTGCTCAGCGTTATGGGTGAAGACGGCTATCCATACGGCCTTCCGATCAGCCACTGGTATAACGAAGAGGATGGCAAGATCTATTTCCACGGAGCCAAGACCGGCCATAAGGTGGATGCGATCAAGGCGTGTGATAAAGTATCATTCTGCGTTATGGACGAAGGATACACCGAAGGCGATGACTGGGCCCTCAACATCAAGAGCGTGATCATCTTTGGCAGGATCAGATTCATCGAGTTCGCGGAAGAACCCGAAAAGGTCAGAGAGATCTGCATCGGACTCAGCGCGAAATTCACCGACGATCCGAACTATGCAGATGATGAGATCGCCAAGGTAGGGAAGAACGTCCTGTGTCTGGAACTGACGCCGGAGCACATGACAGGCAAACTGGTAAACGAGGCATAAAATGCAAAACAGAGATAAAGTAATCGTAAGGACAAGCATAGTTGGCATTTTGATGAACGTGCTGCTGGCAGCGTTCAAGGCGGGAGTGGGGATACTGTCCAATTCTATTGCGGTTATACTGGACGCTGTCAATAATCTCTCGGACGCATTATCATCGGTCATCACAATCGTAGGAACCAAGCTGGCATCCAAGGCGCCGGACAAAAAGCATCCTCTGGGATACGGCAGGATCGAATACCTGAGCGCCATGATCGTATCGGCGCTGGTCCTCTACGCGGGGCTGACCTCCATCGTCGAATCGGTCAAGAAGATCATTCACCCGGAAGAGGCCGATTACAGCACCACGGCGCTGATCATCATTTCCGTAGCCATCGTGGTGAAGCTTTTGCTGGGCTGGTATGTGAAGCATAAGGGAGAACAGGTCAATTCCGGAGCGCTGGTTGCATCCGGCAAGGACGCGTCCTTTGACGCGATTCTCTCGGCATCCGTACTGGCATCGGCGATCATATTCATCACCACGGGAATTTCCCTGGAGGCCTACGTTGGCGTCATCATATCTCTCTTTATTATCAAGGCGGGTGTGGAGATGATGCTGGAAACGCTGAACGACATCATCGGTAAGAGAACGGACGCAGAGCTTGCCAGAAAGATCAAAGCCCTTCTGACTGAGGAACCGGAAGTCCGGGGCGCGTATGACCTGTATCTCAGCAACTACGGACCGGAGAAGGACATCGGCTCCGTGCATCTGGAGCTGCCGGAAACCATGACGGTCGCCGAGGTGGATGTCCTGACCAACAAACTGGTCAGAAAAGTCTACAAAGAGACGGGCATTATCCTGACAGGAATCAGCGTATATTCCTACAACACCGAAGACGGCAACGCCGTAAAACTCCGGGAAGAGATCGAGCAAATCGTCCTGGCTCATGAATGGGCTTTGCAGGTGCACGGCTTTTATGTCGAAGAGGAGAGCAAAAGCATCCGATTTGATGTGGTCATGAGCTTTGATATCGAAAAAGCCGAGGGACTGAAGATATTATATGACGAACTGAGTGAAGCGTATGGCGAGTACACATTCAGTATTCAGCCGGATGTGGATATTACCGATCTGTAACAGAAAAGAGGAAAATGAAATGAGATTTCAAATCGTAGACGCTTTTACAGACAGCCTGTTTGGCGGAAACCCGGCAGGCGTTGTCATCATACCCGACGGGCAGGATTATCCGGACGATGAAACCATGAGAAAAACAGCTGCCGAACTCAGATATTCGGAAACAGCGTTTATCAAGAAACTTGGTGAAGGGAGATTTCAGGCCAGATATTTCACGCCGGCAGCGGAGGTCGATCTGTGCGGCCACGCAACCATCGGCTCCTCCTATGCGCTGACGGTAGAAGGACTGGCGGACAAAGGCAGCACCATAACGTATGAAACGCTCGCCGGGAATATCGATATCACCATCAGCGACGACGGCATCCTCATGGGAATGGGAGATCCCGCGTCATACGGAACCTTAGAAAGCGGTACCGTAGTGGATCTATATCATATCCTGGGACTGGAAGCCCACGGACAGGATGTCTGCGGACAAAACCCTGAAGTCAAGCTGGCGCCTGAGAAGGTGTCTACCGGACTGATCGATATCATGACTCCCGTAAAAGATGAGAAAGAGCTGGAGGCTATCGATCCCGATTTCAAGGCCATGTCCGAGCTGTCAGAGAAACAGGAGGTGGTGGGAGTCCACGCCTTTACGATCAACAGCGAAGACGGGCTGATCCATGCCAGAAATTTCGCTCCGCTGTATGATATCGATGAGGAGGCCGCCACAGGAACATCCAACGGCGCCCTGGCATTTTATCTGTATCAGCACGGGTTGATCGAACCGGATAAAGTCTACACGGTCGTGCAGGGTGAAAAGATGGGAAGACCATCCAAAATTTCATTCCAGGTGATCGCAGACGGCGCGGACGTTAAGGTCAAAGTCGGCGGCTCTGCCGTTACGCTGGCTGAAGGGAGCATCGAAATCTAGAAATGAAGAGGATCTATGTTTCTCTCATTGCTGTTCTGCTGGCGTGCTGCGCGGGATTTGCCGTGATCCTCTTCGTAGAGGGACCGGACATCATCACTGCGCAGGTAAAAAATCTGCAGATGGAACAGGACGGAACGGATATCAACGTCACATGGGACGAGATGGATTGTCAGGGCTACGATGTAGTCATAACATGTGAAGGACGTAAGACTACTGTGCCGTCAATAGATGAAAACCACTATGTCATCAATAATGCCGTGCCGGATAAAACCTACAGCGTCAAGGTAAACGCGGTGCTGGATTCGGGACACGAATCCAGAGCTGCCCACTCGAAGCTGACGGCGGAGAAGGTGGAACAGGAACTGAAACTGGACGTAGGCCACTATGACGGCCTGCGAAAGGAAGTGTTCAACATCGGAGCCGAAGGCAACGGAGCCATAGCCTATACATCCAGCAACGAAAAGATCGCTTCCGTGGATGAAGAAGGCAATGTGTCACTGAAAAAGCCGGGCCATGCCCGCATCAAAGTAGAGATGCAGGAGTTCGGCGTCTTCGATGGCGCGGAAAAGGACGTAGAGGTCAACGTGTATCCGGAAAAGCTGGAGACCGCCAGTTTAAAACTCGCGGAGGAAAAGGACGCCAGCGTTACATTTAAGTGGAATAAAGTCGATTTCGCAGAAGGGTATAAGCTGCTCAAATACGATCCGGCGAAAGAGAAATACACGAAGGTCAAGACTTTTGATGAGGACAAGACCTCATTCAACATGGCCAGAGAAACGGGCAAATACAAAGTCCAGGCTTTTGCAGCGGCAGGCAAACGGACCATAGAGAGCGATACGTCAAAGGCAGTGGAAGTCGAATCCAGAGTAGAAGACGCAAAGGCTTACTCATCCCTGACCACGGTCAAGACCATCGACAGCTCCGATGTGGATGTGGTGACCTATCTCACCGGCAACCAGAGCAGTAAAAATCCGCAGTCCATGTGCTTCACGGGGGATAAATACGTGGTGGCGTTTTCCAACAGAGCCAACACCTCGGGGATACTGGAAGCCTATGATACCGATGGCAAGCAGGTGGAGACGGTCAGCACCGGAAGCATCAGCCACGCCAACGGATGCACGTATAATCCGAACACCGGCGACATCTATATCATGAGGACTTACGCCGGTCACAAGATTCATTCCATCGCTGTGTTCGATGGGGAGACTCTGGACCAGCAGGATTCCATCAGCACCAACCGTGCCCCGTCCGGCATCGCCTACGATGAGAGCAATGACAAGTATTACATGAGCGCCGGACCGAGACTATATGTTACGGACGGAGACATGGGTCTGGAAAAGACCATATACAGAAAGAGAACGCATAATTCTCAGGATATGGGTGCCTATAACGGCGTAGCCCTGTCATGCATATGGACGGGAGGCAGCACCAGCTACATCGATATGTACAGAGCCTCAGACAGCGCGTACATCGGAAGCATCAGCGTGCCTCTGGGAGAAATCGAAAGTGTGGTGGTCAATGACGGCAGATTCGTGATACTGGTCAACGTCATCGGATCAAGCCGCGATGCCATCTATATCACGAAAGACAGAGTGTCCATACCGTAAAAAACGAAAACTGAATCAAATACGATCACAGGAATACCTGTGTAAGCCAGAACGCCCAGAGCGACAAGGTTCCCAGGGACAGCAGCGTAGTCGACGCGATCCCTTCGGAAGCCAGCCGGGCGTTTTTGTTATACCTGTTGCAGAGTATGGCCACCAGAGCCGGTGAAGGCATGGCCATCAGGAATACGTGGATCACCAGCACCATGTTGCTGACCGGCAGCAGCAGGTCGATGCCCAGTGTGATGGCAGGAACCACCAACAGGGAAATCACGCAGAGCAAAACGCTCGGCAGATTGAACAGGCTCTTGATTTTGCTTTTGCTCAGATTCATGCCCACGACAAACATGGCGACAGGAGACAGGGTCCCCGCCATGAGTTCCAGCGTGTCGTTGATGAACACCGGGAAATGAAGTCCCGTGATGAAAATAATCAGTCCGATGACGGAGGACACGAATGGTATGGTCAGGATGCGGACCAGGATGGCCATGGTGAGAATCTTCTCGCCTTTTTTGTGGAGCAGTATGATGACGCCCAGCGAGTAGACCAGCAGGGTGAACACGATGTTCATGACGATGGCCAGAAACAGGGCGTATCTGCCGAACAGAATGGTGGTCAGCGGGTAGCCCATAAATCCCGCATTGGTGAATACGATCTGAAAGGAGTAGATCCCTTTGTCCTCGTCCTTGATGGATTTGATGGGTTTCACGATAAGGATCGCCAGGATGGCAATGATGACAGTTACGATAGCAAAAGCAGCGAAGGACCAGATGACATCATCAAAGATCCCCGCGGTGATTTCGTCACGTTGCATGCTGCTGAGGACCAGGCAGGGTACCGCTACATTGAGCACGAAGCCGTTGAGCGTTTTGACCGCGTCCCGCGGGAGCAGGTTGACCTTAGCCGCAACCAGCCCCATCGCAACGAACAGGAATATACTGAGTATTTTTAGAAGTATTTCGAGTAACATGGATACATTATAACAGAAGTCCGTTCTGCTTGACAAACAACATTTGCTATTATATAATGCAAATAGTGAATTATTCACTTTAGAAAAAAGGAGGATGATGAATGATGACAATGAATAGAACATACGATGACAAGATGTTCATCGAAACATTCGAACACGAATATACATGGCTGAACGGATTCATGAGAAACGTCAGGAGATACGGGAACAAACCGGCCCTGATCGATCCGAGCACGGATAAAACATGGACATACAGAGAACTGGACGCCGAGTGCAACATGTTCGCCAACGCGTTAAAGGAAGATAAAGTCGGCAAGAACGATGTAGTGATGTCGATCCTGAACAACTGTCCTGAATTCTGCTTCACTTACATTGCGCCGAGAAAGGTTGGCGCCATCATCAATCTGGCTAACTTCAAACTTTCACCGGGAGAACTGGCCAGGCTGATGGAGCACAACGAGCCTAAGGTTGTGCTCTACTGCGCCGAGATCAGAGACATCATCGTGGAAGCGGAGAAGCTGTCCGCCTTTAAGCCGCTCCGATTTATCATGTGCGATAATCTGGACGGCATCGATGTGCCGATCGGACACATCCACTACGCAGACTACGTGAAACATCACAGCAAGGATGCTCCGGCTATGGACTTCCCGCATCACATTTACGATGAAGTCGTTCGTATGTGCACCAGCGGTACATCAGCGCTTCCAAAGAACGTGCCGCTCAACGATATCAACGAAGTGTTATCGGCTCACGATGCCATCATGCACTATCCGCTCAACTGCAAAGACGTATGCATGAACATGACACCGCTCTTTCACCGGGGCGGCAGCCACTCCGGCGGGACATGCCCGACATTCTTCGTCGGCGCCTGCCTGGTGCTGCTCAGAGCATTTTCACCGAGAGTTACACTGAACTATGTTGAGAAATATAAGATCACATTCCTGACCGGATCACCTTCGTCACTGGAAATGCTGGCCAGAACCCAGGAGAGGGAGCCGTTTGACATTTCCACGCTCAAAGGCCTGGTCACCATGGGAGCTCCGCTGGAGAAAGCGGCTTGCGAGAGATTCCTGAAGGTACTCACGCCGAACATCCTCAATGGATACGGAACGACAGAAACCTTCTGGAACTCATTCTTAAGACCTTACGATCTGCCTGAATACGCGGGATCCGTAGGCGGAAGCTGCATCGACGACGAGGTCAGAGTTGTCAAGATCTACGAGGACAGAAAGGCGGAACCGGACGACCTGGTACCGATGGATAACGAAACGGTCGGCGAAGTCATCCTTTACTGCCCTGGCAAGACGACTTACAGCTACTATAATAACCCTGAGGAGCAGGAAGCGAAGTTCTACAAGGGCTGGATGTACACGAATGATGTGGGCTTCTGGGATGAAAACCTGTACGTGACCATCAACGGACGAAAGGATGATATGATCATCAGCGCCGGAGAAAACGTATATCCTACCCAGGTAGAGGAAGCCATCAACGAGTTCGACAAAGTTGCCGACTGCATGGTAACGGCGGTGCCGGATCAGGCCAGAGGACAGGCGATCGCGGCTTACATCGTTCCTAAGGACGAGTCGCTGACCATCAAGGAAGTATTCGACTTCTGCCTGAATACGCCGATGCTCTCCGCGTATAAGAGACCGAGATGGTACAAGATCGTTGACAGCCTGCCGATGACGGCGACGGGCAAGAAGATGCACTACGCGTTAAAGGCTCAGGCGGCTAAAGATCTGGAAGCCGGAGAACTGAAGAGAAAGTAGGCGATGAGAATGTGGAGTTTCAAGAGACAGGTAAACTATTATGAGACGGACAGGATGGGTGTCGTGCACCATTCCAACTATCTGAGATATCTGGAGGAAGCCAGATATGTGTGGATGGAGGAAATGAATCTGCCGTATCCGGAATTCGAACGGCAGGGCGTCATCATTCCGTGCACCAAGGCGGAGGAATCATTCCTAAGCTTCCTGAGATATGGAGACGATTTCTCGGTCCATATGGAAATGTATAAATTCACGGGACTCAGAATGCATTTCAGGTACGAGGTATATAATGAAATGACCGGAGAGCTTTGCCTCAAGGCAGAGACCGTGCATTATACGACCACCAGGGAAGACTATAAGCCTACCAGCATCAAGAGGAGCCACCCTGAGCTGTTTGAGAAAATATTATCCCTCGTCTCTGACACGAGGAGCAAATAGCGCATATAAGCAGCATAAATGGTATAACAAAAAAGAGACCGCCCGAATCGCCTGCAGATGGCTATTCGCGGACGGTCTCTTTTAATGTCTCCAGAAACAGGGACGCTGCAGGGTTGAGGAGGGAAGGCTTCCACGCCGCAATGCAGCTGATTTCATAGCTTTCATCGTCTAACGGCGATACGTCCAGTTCCGACTTGCGTGACCCTGCCAGCAGGGAGGCGGGAAGAAATGAGACGCCTAAGCCTGCCGTCACGGACAACACCACGGAAGAAACATCGTCAAACGTATTGGCGATCTGCGGTGTGAATCTGTGGGTCCTGCAATAGTTCATGGCCTGCATATAAATGATGGGATCGGCCTGTTCCGACAGCAGAATGAATTTCTCTGCGGAAAGATCCTGTTTACCCGATCTGCCTGCTGCGCTTCTGACTAAGGCCAGCGGCACACGGCTGATCTGGATGCTCCCGTAACTCTCCGGATCCAGTAGCATATCTCTGTAGATAAACCAGAAGTCAAACGGCGAGTCCGTATCGTCCATCAGACTTTCGCCGCTGGATATGCGGGTGATGTCCACCGAGATATCGGGATATTTCTGATGGAACGCGGTGAGGATCTGCGTCAGGTCGCCTCTGCAGGCATCCGCAACGGCGATGGACAGCCTGCCGGCCAGCCCCTCGTGGATCTGCTTGACCGCATAGGTGCCTTTGCGGGCGGCATCCGATATTTCCTGCGCATATGGCAGGAAGATCCGTCCTTCGTCCGTAAGCTGCACATCACGTTTCGTACGATAAAACAGCCGTACCCCAAGCTGTGACTCCAGATCGCCGATCTGACGGCTGATGGTTGACTGGGGAATGCCCAGCTGTCTGGCAGCACCGGTGAAATTCAGTGTTTTGCTGACCGCGAGGAAGCTCGCTATCTGGTTGAGATGCATGGAAATACCTCATTATTGACATTCTGCGCTGCGCAATGATAACATTAAAACGGCAGAAATGATTTATTCAAAAACAGTTTAATTAACGAGGAATAATCAGTTTTTGCTATTATAATATATGGATCATAAAAAGTAAAGAGATACGAAAATGAAGGAAAAAATCGTCATCACCGGTATGGGCGCGGTCACGCCAGTCGGCGTAGGCGCATCTCGGTATTGGACAAATCTGATCAATGGCAAATGCGGTATCGACAGGATCTCATCCTTTGACGCCAGCGAGCTGGCGGTGCAGATCGCTGCGGAGGTGAGAGATTTCCGGGCGGAGGATTTCCTGCCGGCAAAACTCATCAGAGAAAGCGACGCGTTCACGCAGTACGCTTTCGCGGCAGCGGCGGAGGCGCTGAGCCAGGCGGGCATCGACCGCGGCAGACAGGCGGATCAGTATCATCGGTTCGGGATCGTCATGGGAACTGCCATGTCGGGGATCGACACCATCGCGGCGACTCAGGAGATTCTGACCAATGCCGTTCACAAGAATGTGGGGCCGCGTTTCGTTCCCAGGATCCTGGGCAATATCGCGGCGGCGCAGATCGCCATCGAATACGGAATCACCGGCCCGAGTTACACCCTGTCTACAGCCTGCGCTTCAGGCGGCGATGCCATCGGCATGAGCGCCATGCTCCTGCTCTCAGGCGAGGCGGATGTCATGCTGGCGGCAGGAGCTGACAGCACCCTTTGTCCTCTGGTGATTTATTCTCTGGCGAATGCCCAGGCGCTTTCCCGGGAAAACGATGATCCTTCATCGGCCTGCAGGCCTTTTGACGCTTCGGCCAAAGGTTTCGTCATGGGAGAAGGCGGGGGCGCGCTGGTGTTAGAAACAGAACGCCATGCCATAGAGCGCGGCGCGCGCATTTACGCGGAGCTGGCCGGATGGGCCAACAACAATGACGCGCATCACGTGACCCGGCCGATCGACGACGGCGCGGGGTCAGCGGACTGCATGAAAAAAGCGCTGGATAAGGCGGAGCTTTCGCCTGCGGATATCGACTACATCAACGCCCACGGAACCGGCGCCCTTAAGGGAGACGCCGCAGAAGCAAAGGCCATGGAAACGGTCTTTGGTTCGGAAGGACCCGCCATCAGTTCCACGAAGGCGGCCACAGGGCACATGATGGGAGGCGGCGGAATAACGGAAGTCATCGCCTGCATCAAATCCATCGAGACGGGAGAAATCCCGCCGACCTTAAATCTCAGCGATCCCGTATCCGGGCTGGATTTCGTAACGGATACGAGGCGGGGGTGCCGTGTCGATGCGGCCATGTCCAATGCCTTTGGATTCGGAGGACAGAATTCTACGATCATCGTCAAACGATACGAATAGTCAAGTGACACGCGAAAGGGCAGTAATATGAGCGGCAAGGCATATATCCTGACGAGCCGGTGTCTTTACGGAGGAGAGCCGGTAAGGTACGACGGACAAAGTAAGGCCGAAACGGATCCGATATATATCAAATGGAAGGAAGAAGGCAGACTCGTCCCGGTGTGTCCGGAAGTCTTTGGCGGGCTGCCGGTCCCGCGGCCTGACGCGCAGATCAGGGACGGCAGAGTGATCAACAGAGAAGGCGCGGACGTTACAGCAGAATATCTGAAAGGCGCGCGGGAGGCCGTGAGGCTGGCGAAGCAGTATGACGTGGCCTTTGCGATAATGAAAGAAAAGAGCCCTTCCTGCGGAGTGAATATCATATATGACGGGTCCTTTCAGGGGACCAAAAAGGCCGGCCAGGGGCTGGCGGTGGAGCTTTTGAGAGAAGCCGGGATCCAGGTGTTTTCTGAGGAAGAACTGGAACAGGCACAGGCATATCTGGATGAAATGAGAGGAGAATGATCATGGGCGAACATACACACGAGCATGGACATACCCACACCCACGGACACGCGCACACACATGAGAACAAAAAAGCCGTGCTGAACCGCATGGCCAGAATCATCGGACACATGCAGTCGGTGAAGACCATGATAGAAAACGACAGGGACTGCAGTGAGGTTCTGATACAGCTCTCCGCGGTGCAGTCCGCGGTCAACAGCGTCAGCAAAGTTATTCTGAAAGAACACATGTCGACCTGCATCGTCGAAGCGATCCGGGAAGGCGACATGGAAACCATAGAAGAACTGAATGATGCTATAGATAAGATGATGAAATAATGATATAATTACTAATTACATAGATCGAAGTTTGAAGAAAGGCCGGGAGGTGTTCAATGGAAGACAAGTTGATACTTGTGAACCTTAGCGACGAGGAGATCGGAACGTGCGGCAAGCTTGACGCGCATCGCAGAGGACTCCTTCACCGGGCTTTTTCCATATTCGTATTCACCAGAAATCAAAAGACCGGAAAGTGCGACAGACTTCTGATCCAAAGGCGCGCCGAGGGCAAGTATCACAGCGGCGGCAAATGGGCCAACAGCTGCTGTTCACACCCGCGGCAGGGGGAAAGCCTTGAAGAAGCGACAGCCAGGAGACTGCCTGAGGAAACGGGAATCAGCACGCGGGACTGTCCCCTGGAAGAAGCCGGAAGCTTCGTATACCGGGCGGTATTCGACAACGGTCTTACGGAATACGAATATGATCACGTCTTTACGGGAGTGCTGTCTCTGGCAGGTGATGAAGCGGGTTTTGTGAGAAATCCCGAGGAAGCGGATGAAATGCTTTTTGCGGATCTGGACAGCATATGCCGGGATGTGGAACGCTCTCCCGATCAATACGCGCCCTGGTTCATCACAGCGCTGCCGATAGCGATTAGAAATGTAGAAAACAGGTAAGACACTTATACACCGAGAAAAGGAGAAAAACATGGCAAAATACTTTGACGAACCATCGAGAACGTTCAGCGAGTACCTGCTGATTCCGGGCTATTCATCAGCAGAATGCAGAGTCGAAAACGTTTCACTGAGAACGCCGATGACGAAATTCAAGAAGGGCGAGGAGTCGGATATTTACATGAATATACCGATGACTTCCGCGATCATGCAGTCAGTTTCAGGCGATGAACTGGCCATCGCCCTCGCCAGAGAAGGCGGCATATCATTTATCTTCGGTTCACAGCCAATCGAAAGTCAGGCGGAGATGGTGAGAAAGGTCAAGAACCACAAAGCCGGGTTCGTTGCCAGCAATACAAACATCAGACCGGATCAGACACTGGCGGATCTGCTGGAGCTGAAAGAACGCACGGGGCACTCCACCACAGCGGTCACGGAAGACGGCACGGCAGACGGCAAGATGCTGGGTCTGGTGACGAGCAGAGATTACAGGGTCAGCAGAATGTCCATGGACACGAAAGTCAGCGAATTCATGACGCCGTTTGAGAAACTGATCCACGCCAAAGAAGGCATCACATTGAGCGAAGCCAACGACATGCTCTGGGACTACAAACTGAATGCACTGCCTGTAGTAGATGATGACCAGAAGCTGTTATACTTCGTATTCCGTAAGGACTATATCGCTCATAAGGAATATCCCGATGAGCTTTTGGATAAAGATAAGAGATACGTGGTGGGCGCAGGCGTAAACACCAGAGATTACGAGGAGAGGATCCCGGCTCTGGTTGAAGCGGGAGCAGATGTCCTGTGCATCGATTCCAGCGAAGGTTATTCCGAGTGGCAGGCCCAGACTCTGGCGTACGTTCGCCAAAAATACGGCGACAGCGTAAAGATCGGCGCGGGCAACGTGGTCGACAGAGACGGATTCCGATTCCTGGCTGAAGCGGGAGCTGACTTCATCAAAATCGGAATCGGCGGCGGCAGCATTTGCATCACCAGAGAGCAAAAGGGCATCGGACGCGGACAGGCCTCCGCGGTCATAGAAGTCGCAAAGGCCAGAAACGAGTATTTCGAAGAGACCGGCATCTATGTTCCGATCTGTTCGGACGGCGGCATCGTTTACGATTATCACATGACCCTGGCGCTGGCAATGGGAGCAGACTTCCTCATGCTGGGAAGATACTTCTCCAGATTTGACGAGTCACCGACCAATAAAGTGCAGATAAACGGAAACTATTTCAAGGAGTACTGGGGCGAAGGTTCCGCCAGAGCCAGAAACTGGCAGAGGTATGACCTTGGCGGCGACGCGAAGATGAAGTTCGAAGAAGGCGTGGATTCCTACGTTCCGTACGCGGGTTCCCTGAGCGATAACGTGCGCCAGTCACTGCTGAAGGTCAAGTCCACCATGTGCAACTGCGGCGCGCTTTCCATCAAGTCGCTGCAGGAAAACGCCAAGATGACGCTGGTATCCGCAACCAGCATCGTGGAAGGAGGAGCCCACGACGTTATCCTGAAGGAAACGGCAAGCGGGATCAATAAATAATAGTATAAAATGATCGAATTACGAAGCGTTTCGAAATATTATCATAACAAGGGCATCATCGCCACGGGGATCACCAGAGTTGATCTGGAGCTATCCCCGGGCGAGTTTGTTGTTATTACAGGGGAGTCTGGCAGCGGCAAGACTACCCTTCTTAACGTGATCTCGGGCCTCGATTCCTATGAGGAAGGCGAGATGCTCATCGACGGTCATGAGACCAGCCACTACATGGCTGCGGATTTCGAGGCGTATCGTAAGAAATATATCAGCAACATCTTCCAGGATTTCAATCTGATCAACAGTTATACCGTCAGTCAGAATGTGGACCTGGTGCTGAAGATCAATGGTTGGGATGATGCTTCCGCGAAAAAGAGGACCGGCGAAATATTGCAGCGGGTCGGCATGTCAGCCTTTGCGGATACGAAAGTCTCCAAGCTGTCCGGAGGACAGATGCAGAGAGTGGCCATAGCCAGGGCTCTGGCGAAGGACACGGAAATCATTGTTGCGGACGAACCTACCGGCAACCTGGACAGCACCGCCGCGGCGGAGATCGCATCCATACTCAGCGAAATCGCCAGGGATAAGCTGGTCATCGTGGTGACCCACAATTTCGAACAATTCGAGAAGTACGCCACCAGATGCATCAGAATGCATGACGGCAAAGTCATCCAGAATCTGGAAATCCGGCCTTTGCCGGAGCAAAAGCAGGATGAAGAGGCAGCCGGGCAGGGGAATATGTCGAACCGCGAGATCATCGCGCTGGGACTGAGAAATACCTTTAACATCGGGTACAAGTTTATTCTCTTGCTGGTGGTGTTCCTGTTCCTGGTTTTTGCCGTCACCTCGCAGTTCACGTCCTTCCTGAATCAAAAGGCGGAAAACTCCAGGGTCGGCTACAACAATTATTTCTACAATTACAGTGAAGACCGCGTGGTTCTGAAGAAGAAGGACGGGTCTCAGTTTACGGACAACGACATCCAGGCGCTGAACACTATCGCCAATGTGGGCAACATTTCTCCAAACGATATTCTGCTGGACAACAGCCTCTACATCGAGGATGGCAGTTTCTCATACGAGGCGTTCCCGCGATCCATGGATGAATTCCGCGGCAAGCTGTACAAAGGCCGCATGCCGGAAAAGAAAAACGAAGTCATCCTCGTAGGGCAGGAGGATAACTATAACTTCTCCAAGAACAAGGTCGAGCGGCTTTTGGATCAGGAATATACGATTTATGTGGGCGAAGATGAAGCTTCGGGCCTGAAGATCAAAATCGCAGGCGTTGCCTTTGACCAGGACACCGACAGGTACGAATCCGCCGGCAGTGTGTATATGACGGATGAATTCTGCCGGGATATGCTGGCCGGGACATATTACTACTACAGCACGATCACGACCACCATTAACGGCAAAGCCCAGGAATACGTAAACGGCAATCCATATTACAAGGTCCTGCCGAGCAGCAGGGTCAAGAAGGGAACGATCCTGCTCCCTTCCGAGTCGAATAATTTCTACGAAGACAAGAAAGCAAAAGGCCACAAGGTCAGCATAACCGCGGAGAATATGTACTACGACGCCGCGGTGAGCCTGAAGGTGGCGGATACCTATTCGGAAAAAAGCTTTTCCTATAAATCCAATTACAGAAGCTACGACAAATACGGCGGAGCGGTATTCATCAGCCAGAGCGATTACGATAAGCTCTTTGCCAAGGGCAATTATCAGTGCAGCGTCTACGTGAAGGACATGTCAGCTATGGACGCCACCCTTGACGCGCTGAAGGCGATGGGATACGTCCCGCTGCCTTTGGAAAACGCCAAAGTGACGCAGAACAATGATCTGGCATCCATCATTCAGGTGCCTGTCATCATGCTGATCATGATCGGTCTGTTCTTCGTGGCGTATTTTGTCATTCGCCTCATTCTCAGATCCAGGAAGGGTTACTACAGCATTCTCAGGATGCTGGGTCTGGCCAAGGGCAGCATCAAACGGATCCTCGATGTGGAACTGTTCACCGTGATGAACATTGCTTTTGTGCTGTTCCTTCTCATCGTCGTGCTGGTGAGAAATCAGATCATCCATATCGATTACGTTTCGACACTGATCCAGTTCATGCGGGGGTATGACTACGCCATTCTCTACGTGATACTGGCAGTTATGGTGTGGCTCATATCGGGCATTTTCTCAAGGAACTTATTCAAAAAGACCGCCATCGGCACCTATCGGGAGGAGTAACACATGGTAAAACTTGAACATGTCAAAAAATACTTCTTCCGTAAAAAGAAGAACGAGATACGAGCGGTAAACGACACGTCGCTGGAGCTGAACGGCAAAGGCCTCGTGGCGCTGCTTGGCGCCAGCGGATGCGGCAAGACTACGCTTCTCAATACCATAGGCGGACTGGATGATATCGACAGCGGCAGCATCTACGTCAACGGCGAGAAGATCACCGGCAGGTTTTCCTGGGAAACAGACAGGATCAGAACGCTGAATATCGGATACATCTTCCAGGATTACAACCTGGTTGATGATATGACGGTATATGATAACGTTGCCATCGCTCTCAAGATGGTGGGCGTGACCGACAAGAAGGAGATCGACGAGAAGGTCAGATACGTCCTGGAAAAGGTGGACATGTACCGCTACAGAAACAGGTACGCGGATATGCTGTCCGGAGGCGAACGGCAGAGAGTCGGCATCGCCAGAGCCATCGTCAAGGACCCGGCCATCATCCTGGCGGATGAGCCTACCGGCAACCTGGACAGCAGGAACACGCTGGAAGTCATGAACATCATCAGGAGTATCGCCGAGGAAAAGCTGGTCATCCTGGTTACTCATGAGGAAGTGCTGGCGGAGTTCTACGCGTCCAGAATCATCAGGATCAAGGACGGCAGGATCGCATCGGATCATCAGAATACCCACGCCGGCAGGCTGGACTACAGGGTAGAGAACAAAATCTATCTTAAGGATATCAAAAATCATAAGCGTCTGCTGACCCCGGGCTATAATGTCGACTTCTATAACGACAGCGATGAGCAGCTGGATATCGACATCGTCCTGCGGGACGGCAATATCTATATCAGAACGAACGATCCGAACGACAGGATCGAGATCGTGGATGAGAATTCCGGCGTGGAGCTCGTGGATGAGCACTACACGGGAATCACGAAGGAAGAAGCGCTGGACTATGACTTCGATCCGGAGAAACTGAAGACCGGCCAGGAAAAGAAATACCGGTCCATACTGGACAGCGCCGAACTGATCAAGAGAGGGTTCAGGACCGTATCCAACTACAGCACCCTCAAGAAAGTGCTGCTGGTTGGCTTTGCCATTGCTGCCATGTTCATAACCTATGCGGTCAGCATGTTCTTCGGTGTCATGAACATATCGGACGAGGAGTTCGCGGGAACGGACAAGTCATACCTGACGGTCATCGGCAAGAATATCGATGTGGATACGTATCTGGATTACGAGGACAATGACCAGTACAGTTACGTGCTTCCGGGGGATTCCAGAATATCCATCAAGATGCCGTTTGATGACTACATGCAGACGATGGATTTCAATGCCATCATAGAAGGCTCGATCTCCGACGCGGGCAAACTGGAAAAGACGGATCTGGTTTACGGCAGACTTCCTAAGGACAACACGGAAATCGTCATTGACAGGATGATCTTCCGTTCCATTATCGATAATCAGAATTCAGCTGAAGTGGGGGCAGAACGCGTGAAAGACTTCCTGGACAGGGAAGTCAAAGTGGAGAATATGCCGGGACTCAAGGTTGTGGGCATCAGCGACATGCAGGCTCCGTGCATCTATGTATCCAGAGACCAGTTCATCAATTTGATTGCCAACAGCGAGCAGGCGGGCATGGGCACGACCTTCTACCAGACAGAGGTGGATACCGCGGCGGCCACGATGTCTGACTACATCGATTACGAACTGAAGCAGGATTCCGTGCAGCTGGAGAAGGGCAGCTGGCCTGAGGATGACTATGAAGTCATGGTCAACAATAAGAACAGACAGGATAAGGCCTACAAAGTCGGCAAATCCCTGTCTGAGACGATCAATGGACACAAGCTCAAAGTCGTGGGCTATTATTCGGATCCTTACGACAGCGATTTTATGCTGGTCAATAACGACATGATCAAATACGATCTGATCAGCAAAACCAATAATCTGACCATCTGTCCTGTGAATAAGCAGGACGCCCTTGCGGACCTTCGCGCGGGCAATATCAATGTCAAAGACGCCTTCCAGGAAAACAGGGATAAGTATATCAAGGACAAGTGGGCCTCCATGAAGTCCATGCTCGTCATGGCGGGCATCATTCTGGCCGTATCGTTCATCGAGATCTATCTGATGATCCGCGCCTCCTTCCTGCTGAGAATCAGAGAAGTCGGCGTTTACAGGGCGATTGGCGTGAAGAAACTGGACATCTATAAGATGTTCTCTGGAGAAATCGTGGCCATCACGACGATAGCAGCACTTCCGGCCTTTGCATTCATGGCCTTTGTGCTGACAAAACTCTCGAAGGTCACCTACTTCTCGGACATCTTCCTGATCAACCCGCCGGTCATCTTCGTATGCCTGGTGCTGATCTACGGACTCAATCTCCTGTTCGGCCTGCTGCCTGTCTGGAGAACCATCAGAAAGAAACCGGCAGAGATACTGTCCAGAACGGATATCTGATGCCGGGCGCTGGTCGCTAGATTCTGGTTTCCGGTCTTTAGTCTCTGGTCTCAGGTCTTCAGTCTCAGGTCTTTAGCCTTTTTTTGAGTGCCATTTGGATAAATTGAAAAAACATTTGCAGCTGACCTAACTCTGTTGGATATTTTAAAAGTTTTTTTCATTTTACCTAAAATACAGCGGTTATCCTTACCTCCGCCCAGAATAATTTGGGCAAACGCAAATATTATGTCAATTTGACCTAATCAGATGGGAATTGTTTGGTCAGTTTGCAAATAAATTTGAGTTGACCAAAGGTTGTTGGTCAAACTTCAAAGTTTTAGCCGATTGACCAAATTTCGGTCAGACTGCCAGTAAATCACACGTGCGCCGCACGAATCAAGCCGGTTGCAATAAAAAACTGCCCTGCATGTGCAGGGCAGATGGCTAGCTACTTCGTTTTGACTCTTTTCGCAGGGCTCCAGGAACCGCAGTAGTCCGTACCATTGATTGTTTTATAGGTACGCACTCTGGCGTAATACACGGTTTTCCTCTTGAGCTTTTTGATTTTTTTGTAGTACTTACTGTGACCCTTCACTTTGAAATGGCGCAGGTCCTCCTGATCAAATGAAGGCGTTCTGGA
>JAUMVD010000013.1:0-20630 GCA_030530285.1 Bacillota bacterium
TTTGAACATGAAAAAAGGTCCCTCAGTTTGGGGACCTTTGTCTACAGTCTGAGATCCGCCTTCATCAGGCGGATCTTTTTTTATCTGTCTCTATTTATGCCGTCGTCTCCTGCTGCTCGTCTTCGTCATCCTCTTCCTTATTTCTGGCAGCGATAACCACGATGAGATCAACAAACAGGATGAAGATCATCGCTATGGTCCACTTGTCATAGACCACCATCGGCTGTGACATATCCTCTGTCAGCAGGAACAGTATCACTGCGGCTGCTGCCGGTATGATGCCGAGAAGTCTGATGAACCATCTTCTCTTGACCTTCTTTTCGGTCCTGTCGCCTTCTTCAGCGTTGTCAGCATTGTCAGTGTTCTCAGCCTGATCGCCATCTTCGTCCTTGCGCTTTCTGCCGATGAAGATGAATATCAGCAGAAGCAGACTGATGATCGCCGTCAGGATCATGGACAGCAGGTTGATCAGCGCCCACGCACCGTTGGCCGTTACCAGAGGAATTTCGTCCTCAGGCAGATCCGTGATGACAGGCGCTCCGTCATCTCCGGTGGTTACCTGACCCGCAGGAGGCTGAGGAGGCTGCGATCTGTCAGGTTCATCCGGTCCCGCAGGAACAGGATTCTTCTTATAGACCACGTAGATCTCGATATCCGTTCTGCCCATGGTGCCGTAAATCGATCCGTATTCAGGAGTGTATCCCTTCACCTTCGGTGAATCGATTGGTCCGTAAGCCGTGTCTTCTTCGAAGGAGCCTGTATAGTCATCCGCCAGCTTCTTATTCTTCTTGTCCACATAGTGGATGATCAGGTTGTGGATCGGTACAGGGTTCATTCTCAGAACGCCGTCCTTGGTTGTAACTTTATAGTTCGCCTCGTCGCCTGATGTGAATCGGTAACCCGTGATCCTGTTTGGAACAGGGTTCTGATCAGGATGACTGATGGATCCCTGGACGATGACTTCGACTGCGTCTCCCGCAACGAGTCCTTCAACATCATAGTGCGGTTCGCTGTGCGCCTGTCCGTCGTAATCGAACAGCGCGTCCTTCGCCTTGATGGTCAGTTTTCTCGGCTCAACAGCCAGAGATCCCGCCTCGGTATTGATGGTATAGTTGGCCGTCACATCCTCGCCCCGGTTCATGATCCTGTATGTTTCCGCAACAGGGTTGTTTCCGCTGGCCGTATCCCCGACGTATCTGACGGAACCATACGCCTCAGCTACCAGTTCATCACCTTTGACGAGTCTGCCCTTGCTGACGGTTACCTCAGGATTTTTGTGATGCGTACCGTCGTATACGAATTTATCGCTGGCGCCCGTAAGGGTGATGGCGATTTCCGCCTTCTTCATGGTGAGGGTGCCGTTGATCACGGTGACGCTGTAGTTGTTCGGATCGCCTGTTACGAATTCGTAGGATTCGACAACATTCTTGACGGATCCCTTATCCGGATATGTGATGGAGCCCGTGATCACCGCGCTGATTTCATCGCCCTTGACCAGTCCTTCAACATCATAGCCGCTCTCGCTGTGGGCGTTGCCGTCATATACGAACTCTGCGTCTCTGGCTTTGATGATCACGTCTGCCGGAAGTATGGTCAGCTTTCCAGCCTTTGGCGTGATGACGTAGTTCTCTGTCACGTCAACGTCGCCGTGCATGATCTTGTATCCGTCAGCCACCGGATTGTTGCCGGCCTTCGTATCGGATACGTTCGTCGCTGTTCCGTCAGCGGAAGCGACAAGCTCGTCTCCCGTGAACAGTTCGCCTTCGCTGACTTTGACCTTGCCTGCAGTATGCGTCTCGCCGTCATAGGTCCAGCTCCTGCTGGCCGCCTCGATGCCGATCTGGCGGTCAGCTCTGGTCATGGTGAGGGTGCCGTCAACGGTTTCGATCTTATAGTTGCGCTCATCACCCGCCGTGAATTCGTATGTGTCGATGACGTTTCGAACGGATTTTTCCGAAGGGAAAGTGATGCTTCCCTTTGTCCCCGCCGTAAGCGCATCGCCCTTAACCAGGCCTTCGACTTCATACGCACCGCATCGGTGTTTCTCGCCGTCATAGACGAAGCTGTCGCTGCCTGCCGTGATGGTCAGGGCTGCTGGTTTTACGGTCAGAGTTCCGTTTCTGACTTCTATCTCGTAGTTATCCGTTACATCCACATCGCCGTGAAGGATCTTATATCCTTCCGCGACAGGGTTGTTGCCCTTCTTCGTATCGGCAGTATTTCTCACGCTGCCTTCCGCAGCGGCCACCAATTCATCGCCGTGCAAAAGCTCTCCCGCTGTCACGGTGACGTCCGGTGCGCTGTGCTGACTTCCGTCGAAGGTAAAGGTTTCATTTGCGGCGCTTATGGTGATGGCGGCCTTTGCTTTATCCATGGTGAGCTTTCCGGCTTCCGTTTCAACCATGTAGTTGCCCGGCGTTCCGGAAGTGAAGGTGTAGCTTACGACCTTGTTTCTTACCGGTGACTGTGAAGGGAATACGATCACGCCCTCAATCACCGCTTCGATCGCGTCATCACCGATCAGTCCGGTCACTTCATAATCCGCGCTTCTGTGCTCTCTGCCGTCGTACGTGAACTTCGCGTCTGATGCTTTGATGGTTACAGCCGCAGGTTCTATCGTCAGTGTTCCGGCCTGGGCGGTGATGGCGTAGTTATCCGTCACATCTTCATCACCGTGCATGATTCTAAAGGAAGTGATGGTGTTGTTTCCTCCCGTGGTGTCTGCCACGTCTGTCACGCTTCCGCCTGCTGCCGCCTCTAGCCTATCGCCCTTGAACAGCTTGCCTTCTGTTACTTTGACCTCGCCCGCTTCATGGGCCTTGCCGTCAAAGGTCCAGGTCTTGCTGGCCGATGTTATGGTGATTTCCGCCTCACCCCTGTTCATGGTCAGTTCACCGGATTTCTCGGTTACCTGATAGTTGTTCGGATCACCCTTCGTGAAGTCCCAACTTGCAATCTTGTTGGCAACCGGTCCTTGCTTCGGATACGTGATCTCGCCGGAAGTTTCGGCGGTGATCTCATCTTCGCCTACCAGTCCGTATACGTCATATCCGTCCCAGCTCTTTGCTTCTCCATCGTAAATGAACGCCTTGTCCTGCGCCTTTACGGTGACTGCTTTCTTATTTATGGTGAGCTGTCCGTTGACAGTCTGCACATCATAGTTTCCGGTAACATCGACGCCATCATGGATGATCTGGTATGACTTGATGACGTTGTTCCCTGCGGCAGTATCCGCCACATTCGTTACGGAGCCTTTGACTCTCGTTACCAGTTCGTCTCCGTCAAAGAGCTTGCCGGAAGTGATCGTAACCTCGCCGTCCGCGTGAGCCTGTCCGTCATAAGTCCACTCCTGACTTGCCGCGGTGATCGTGAGCGGCGATGCTGCCGCGTTCATCGTCAGCTCGCCATCCACAGTCTTAACGGTGTAGTTGCCTTCATTTCCGCTGGTGAACTGATAGGACTCGAGCTTGTTGACTGCAGGACTCTGCTGCGGGTAGGTGATGGAGCCGCTGACAACGGCTTCAATAGCATCCGTTCCGATGAGTCCTTCTGTCGTATATGTATTGTCCTTATGCGTCTTACCGTTATACGTATATTCGTGGCTTGCAGCTGTTACCGTCACCTTCGCAGGCTTGACGGTCAGCGTGCCCGATGCGGCGGTGATGACATAGTTTGCCGTCACATCTTCATCGCCGTGCATGATCGCGTAGCCTTCCGCGATACGGTTATTTCCGGTCTTGGTATCCGCAACGTCTGTCACGGTGCCTTCTGCTGCGGCAACCAGTCTGTCGCCTGCAAACAGCTCGCCGTCCGTGATCGTTACCTTGCCGTCCGCGTGGGCCTTTCCGTCATAGGTCCAGGTTCCGTCCGCCGCTTTGATCGTGATGGCTCTGGCCGCAGTGTTCATCGTCAGCCGGCCGTCACGCGTCTTCACACGGTAATTGCTCTTTTCGCCGTTTCTGAAGTCCCACGAATCGATCTTATTGACCACAGGACTCTGTCCCGGCAGTGTGATCGTTCCAGTTACGACAGCATCAATGCTGTCATCTCCAACCAGACCGTCTACATCATACTGAGGGTAGCTGTGCTCACTTCCGTCATAGGTAAATACGTGGTCTGCAGCCGTGATCGTAACCGCCTTAGGCTTCACGGTCAATGTGCCCGGCTGTGTGGTGATCTCATAACTGTCAGATACGTCCTCATCGCCGTGCATGATCTTATATCCTTCCGCCACTGCGTTGTTGCCTTCACCGCTGTCGCGTACATTCGTTACCGTTCCCGTTGCGGCTGCAACGAGTCTGTCTCCCTTGAAGAGTTCGCCGGCAGTGATGCTCACGCTGCTGTCCGTGTGAGCGGCTCCGTCATAGGTCCACTCACCGGAAGCGGCTGTGATGGTAATCTTGGCATCTGCAGGCTTCATGGTCAGCGCGCCGTTTTCGGTTGTCACCGTGTAGTTGTCCGCATTGCCCTTTGTGAACTGATAGCTCTCCAGCGTGTTCACTACAGGACTCTGCTTCGGATACGTAATGGATCCGCTGACTACAGCCTCAATGCTGTCGCCCTTTACCAGACCGGTCACTTCGTAGCTGCCATCGCTGTGAGCCCGGCCGTCATAGGTGAAGGTCTTGCTTCCCGCGGTTACCGCCGCAGCCTTTGGAAGAATCGAAAGTGTTCCTTCCTGCTTCGTGATCGCGTAATTCGCCGTGACGTTCTCGTCTCCGTGCATGATTCTGCATTCGCTGATGGTGTTGTTGCCTTCTGCTGTATCGCTGACATCCGTCACCGCGCCATCGGCAGATGCTTCCAGACGGTCTCCCTCAAACAGCGCGCCCGCTGCCAGTTCGACCTTGTGGTTTGTGTGTCTGTCGCCGTCATAGGTCCATTCCTGAGACGCAGAGCGGATCGTGATCTCGCGCTGGGCGTTGGTCATGGTCAGACGTCCGTTCTCAGTCGTTACGGTGTAGTTGTTCTCATCACCGTTCACAAATATATAGGATACGACTTTATTCACTGCCGCGTTGATGCTCGGATAAGTGATGGAGCCTTCGATGACCGCTTCAATCTCATCGCCCGCAACCAGACCGGATACGTCGTACTTCTTCCAGGTCTTTGCTGTGCCGTCATATGCAAAGGCTTTATCCTGCGCTCTGATGGTGACCTGAGCAGGCTCGATCTGCAGCGTTCCCGCCTGGGTCTTCACATCGTAGCACGCCGTAACATCTTCTGTGCCGTGCATGATCCTGTAGGAGGATACGATGTTGTTTCCGAAATCGGAATCCCCGACATTGACCACGCTTCCGGAAGTCTCCGCGATGAGTTCATCTCCAGGGAAGAGTCTGCCGGAGGTGATGCTGGTATCACCGTTGCTGTGAGGAGCGCCATCATAGGTGAATGTTCCATCCGCAGCCGTAATGGTGATCGGCGAATTGGCATTCAGCATGGTCAGTTCGCCTGCCGCGATGGTGACGTGATAGTTCGATGGATCTCCCGCAGTGAATGTGTAGGATTCGATCATATTGGCCACAGATCCCTCGCTCGGGTACATGATGGATCCGGAAGTTACCGCTTCGATCGCGTCGCCTTCTATCAGGCCCGCAACTTCATATTCGGAATTTTCATGTCTGCCGCCATCGTACGTGAATTCCTCGCTTCCGGCTGTGATCGTCACCTCTGCCGGCACGATGATCAGATCCCCTGTTTCCGTGGTGATCACGTAGTTATCCGTTACATCTTCGCTGCCGTTGGTGATTTTATATCCCGAAGCGATGACATTATTGCCTCTGATGCTGTCAGCCGCATTCGTCACGCTGCCGGTGGCTCTGGCCGAAAGCACATCGCCTTCAAACAGGGTCCCCGATGTCAGTTTGACAGCATGGTTTGCATGTTTGCTGCCGTCATAGGTCCAGCTCTGGCTGGCGGCGGTGATGGTAATCGGTGCTTCTGCTCTGTCCATCGTCAGCTCGCCGTCCGTCGTCTTAACCTTATAGTTTCCTTCCTTGCCGGAAGTAAACGCGTAGGAGTCGACTTTGTTGGCTGTACCGCTCTGTGAAACGTATGTGACGGTTCCCTTGATCACGGCTTCGATCAGATCGCCGCTGATGAGTCCCTTAACATCGTAAACCGGATACGTATGATCCGTTCCGTCATATACGAAGTTCCTGCTTCCCGCTGTGATCGATACCTCTGCAGGCTCTACCGCCAGCGTGCCCTCTTCGTATGAAATGACGTAGTTTTCGGTCACATCCTCTGTGCCGTGCATGATTCTGCTTCCCGGCGCAATCGGATTGTTGCCTTCCGAAGTGTCGCTTACGTTTTTAACCAGACCGATGGCTCTTGCCGAAAGCGCATCACCAGGCATGAGTTCGCCTTTGACGACGCTGACACCGGAAGCCGCGTGATCCTGCCCATCATAGGTCCATGTCTGATCCGACGATCTGATGGTCACTTCGATGGCGGCCTTGGTCATGGCCAGTTTTCCGGCATCCAGCGTAACATCATAGTTGCTCGCTTTGCCGCTAGTGAATTCGTATCCCGTGATTTCATTGGCCACAGGGGTCTGTGAAGGGAATGTAATGCTTCCTTCTACCGTCGCTGTGATCTCATCGTCGCCGATCAGCCCGCTGACATCGTACCCTGCGTTGCTGTGCTGATTGCCGTCATAAGTGAATTCTTCACTTGCCGCTCTGATCAGAACCGGAGCTGGCTCGATGGTCAACGTTCCCGCAACCTCTGTTACCGCGTAGTTGTCCGTCACGTCTTTATCGCCGTGAAGGATTTTGTATGATTTGATGGCATTGTTGCCCGTCTTGGTATCATTGACATTCTTAACGGAGCCTTCGGCTTCCGCAACCAGTCTGTCGCCCTTGAACAGCTTGCCGGATGTCAGGGCCACGCCGCTGTCGGAATGTTTGCTGCCGTCATAGGTCCAGGACCCGCTTGCCGCGGTGATGGTGATTTCCCCTCTGGCGTTTGTCATGGTCAGCTGTCCGCCTGCTGTGGTGACTTCGTAGTTGTTTTCATCGCCCTTGGTGAATTCCCACGCAGAAATCACATTGGCGGCGCTTCCCGGATAACTGATGCTGCCCGAAGTCTTCGCGCTGATGGCATCATTTCCAACCAGACCGGTTACATCATATCCCGGCCAGGTTTTCTCTTCGCCGTCATATACAAAGGCTTTATCCTGCGCCCTGACTTCTGCTTTCTTTTTATTGATCGTGAGGGTTCCGTTAACGGTGTCTACTTTATAGCTGTCCGTCACATCCGTGCCGCCGTGCATGATGCTGTAGGAAACGATCTCGTTGTTGCCTTCCGCCGTGTCACGTACATTCGTAACCTTGCCGCCGGCTTTTGCAACCAGAACATCGCCTTCCAGAAGCTCTCCTGCGGTGATCTCTACGCCGCTGTCAGAATGCTCCGCTCCGTCATAGGTCCAGCTCTGGCTGGCAGCGGTGATGGTCAGTGGAATCTCCGCATGCTTCATCGTCAGGCGTCCGTTGACCGTGGTCACGTTGTAGTTCGATGCCTTGCCGGAAACGAAGTGATACGAAACCAGTTCATTGGTCACCGCTCCCTCGGATGGGAATGTGATGACGCCGCTTACGGCCGCCTCGATCTCATCGCCTTCAATCAGACCCTCTGCTGTGTATTTGCCGCTCTCGTGCGGTTTGCCGTCGTAGGTGAAGTTCTTGCTGGACGCGGTGATCGTCACGTTGGCAGGTTCCACAGTCAGTGTCCCCGGTACCGCTGTGATGACATAATTCGCGGTCACGTCTTCATCGCCGCGCATGATTTTATATCCGTCGGCGATCACGTTATTATCACGGGAAGTATCCGATACATCCCTGACCTTGCCTTCCGCTTCCGCAACGAGTCTGTCTCCTTCGTGGAGCTTGCCCGCCATGATGGTTACGTCCTTATTCTGATGGGCTTTGCCATCATAGACCCAGGTCTGATCCGCCGCGCGAATGGTGATCGGAACTGCGGAAGTCTCCATGGTCAGCTGGCCATCGGCGGTGACCACCGTGTAGTTGGATTCTTTGCCCGCCGTGAACTTCCAGGACTCCAGCCTGTTCACTACCGGACTCTGTCCAGGTGTGGTGATGCTGCCCGTTACAACGGCGCTGATCTTATCCTGCCCAACGAGGCCATCGACATCATATCCCGGATCGCTATGCTTCTTTCCGTCATAGGTGAAGTGCCTGCTGGCAGCGGTGACCTTTACTTCTGCCGGTTCTACGGTCAGCGTGCCTGCATGGGCGGTGATGACGTAGCTGTCCGTCACATCCTCGCTTCCATGCATGATCTTGTACCCTGCAAGCACATTGTTATTGCCTTCTGCCGTATCCCTGACGTCGGTGACGCTGCTACCTGCTTCTGCTATCAGCTCATCGCCGTTGAACAGTCTTCCTTCCTCAACGGATACACTTGGATCTTCGTGGATCGCGCCATCGTAGATCCAATTATTATCTGCCGCTCTGATGGTCAGCGGCTGCTGCGCGTTTTTCATCGTCAGTTCGCCGTCGGCCTTGGCGACAATGTAGTTATTGGCATTGCCGGCTGTCATGGTCCATGAGTCCAGCTTGTTGACGACAGTTCCCTGCGCCGGGTAAGTGATGGACCCTGAAACCTGTGCCGTGATGTGATCGGTGCCTACGAGCCCTTCCACTTCAAATCCCGGATTGCTGTGGGCATATCCGTCGTACGTGAATTCCTCGCTGGCCGCGGTGACGGTGACGGTTTGCGGCTTGATGGTCAGCGTTCCGGCGTGAACCGTAACGGCATAGTTGTCCGTCACGTTTTCATCCTCATGCATGATCTTCCATCCGTCTTTCACAGGGTTGTTGCCTGCGGCGGTGTCGCTGACATTTGTGACGCTTCCCGCGGCACGGGCGACCAGCCTGTCGCCTTCCATCAGTTTGCCCTCGGTAATCGTGACTTCTCTGTTGCTGTGAACACCTCCATCATAGGTCCATTCTTCACTGGCAGCCTCTATGGTGATGGCCGCTTCAGCCCTGCTCATGGTGAGGACGCCGTCTTCTGTGGTAACAGTATAATTATCCTTATCGCCGTTTACGAATTTCCAGGTATCAATCGTATTTGCTACCGGAGACTGTTTCGGGTACTTGATGGAACCCTTGGTGACAGCCTCGATCTGATCTCCGTCGGCCAGTCCGTCAACATCGTATCCGTCCCAGCTCTTTGCTTTGCCGTCATATACAAAGGCTTTATCCTGCGCTTTGATGGTGACAGGCTTTGGCTGAATGGTCAGTGTTCCCGCTTTCGTCAGGATTCTGTAGTTCGATGTGACATCCTGCCCGTCGTGCATGATCTTATATCCGTCAGCGATCGGGTTGTTGCCCTCTTCACTTTCGGAAACATTGATGACGCTTCCTGAGGCGTGCGCCACCAGAACATCACCGGTGAGCAATTCTCCCGATGTAACGGTGACTTCGTTATGTTCGTGCACCAGACCATCGTATACGAAGGTCTTATCGGAAGCGGTGATCGTGATGCCGATGCTGGCCTTATCCATGGTGAGGACGCCGTCTTCCGTCGTGACGGAATAGTTATTCAGATCGCCGCTGGTGAAATCCCATGATACCAGCTTGTTCGTTACCGGACTCTGATCCGGGAAGGTGATGGATCCCGAAACGGTTGCCTTGATTTTATCATTTCCTGCCAGTCCTTCGACCTCGTATTCCGGTACTTCGTGCAGCAGGCCGTCATAAGTGAACGCGCCGCTTCCCGCAGTGATGCTGACCGGTCTCTTTTCGATGGAGAGCTTGCCGGCCGCTGTGGTGATCACGTAATTGGCAGTAACGTCTTCATCTCCGTGCATGATCTTGTATCCGTCGGCAACCGGGTTGTTGCCGGGTTCGGTATCCGCAACGTTTCTGACGCTGCCTGTAGCCTGAGCGATGAGCTCGTCTCCCTCCAGCAGTCTGCCTTCGGTGACTTTGACCTTGTGCATGCTGTGGCTCTCACCATCGTATGTCCAGGTGTGGCTTCCGCCTTCGATGGTGATCGGGATCTCGGCATTCTTCATGGTGAGAAGACCATCCACCAAAGTGACCTTATAGTTGGAGGCTTCTCCGCTGAGGAATCGGAATCCCGTGATTTTGTTCTCAACGGACTTCTCTCTCGGCCACGTGATGCTGCCGATTACGACAGCCTGTATCTCATCGTCTCCGACGATATTTTCTACTTCAAACTCCGGCAGGCTGTGGGTCTGGCCGTCGTAGGTGAATTCCTCGCTCGCCGCAGTTACCTTAACCGGTCTTTCGGTTACTTTAAGGGTTCCTGCCTTGACCGTGATCTGATAGCTGTCGGTTACGTCGGTCTTGCCGTGGAGGATCCTGTATCCGCTCTTGACAGTATTGTTGCCCGCTTTCGTATCCGCAACGTTTCTTACCGTGCCTTCCGCTTCAGCTACCAGCTCATCGCCTTCAAACAGTGCTCCGTGGGTAACGGAAACACGTGAATCACTGTGAAGCTGACCGTCATAGGTCCATTCGCTGCTGGCGGCGCTGATGGTGATCTCTCTCTGCGCGTTCACCATGGTCAGCTGGCCGTCGGCAGTTTCTACATTATAGTTAGACAGGTCGCCCTTCGTCATATCCCAGGAAATGATTGCGTTTACCACAGGGCTTTCTGACGGCAGCGTAATGCTTCCCGACGTTCTGGCTGTGATTTCATCTCCCTTGACCAGGCCTTTGACCTCATAGGAATTGTTCGTGTGTTCTTTGCCGTCATACGTGAATTCTTCACTTCCGGCCGTCACGGTAACCTTTCTTGGCTGAACCGTCAGCGTTCCCGCCTCCACCGTTACCGCATAGTTCTCCGTAACGTCTTCTTCGTCAGGCCCGTGTACGATTCTCCAGCCCTCTGCTACCGGGTTGTTTCCTTCCGCTGTATCGTTGACGTTTACAACGCTTCCGGAAGCTGTGGCGATCAGCTTATCTCCCTCGAAGAGTTCGCCCGATGTGACGGTTACCTTGTGGTTCGACTTCTCCGTTCCATCGTATTTCCACTGGCCGCTTCCTGCCGTGATGGTGATCTCGGCCTGGGCCTTGTTCATGGTGAGCTGTCCATCCGCCGTAACGACTTTGTAGTTGGATTCATCACCGGAAGTGAATTTGTAGGAGTCTACATGGTTGGTGACCGGGCTCTGCTTCGGTGTTCTGATGGATCCGGTGATCACGGCTTCGATGGCATCGCCTTCCGCAAGACCCTGCACCTCGTATTCCGGCAGCTTGTGTTCTTTGCCGTCATAAGCAAAGGCATGGCTTCCTGCCGTGATGGTAACAGTCCTCGGCGTGATCTTCAGATTGCCCGGAATGTATTCGATATCGTAATTGTCCGCAAGGGCGGCTCCATCCTGTCCCAGTGCCTCTTCCGGAATGATTTCTCCTTCGTATTCCCCTGCGTTTTTGGCGGATCCTCTGAGAACCACGGAGGTGATCTCATCGCCCTCTGCCAGGCCTTTCGCGGTGATGCGTCCTTCCAGGTCGCTGCCTGCGAAAGTGTTCCCCTTAGGGCCTTTGCTGGTTCCGTCGAATTCTTCTGTCTGGTCCGCCGCTGTGATCGTAAGCTTCGCTTTGGTGACAGTGAGCCTGCCCATGTCAAATCTGAGCGTATAGTCGCTCTCGCTGGCTGTCTCCCAAATAATCTCGTCATAGTAGTTCTCGCTGCTGCCGACTTTTGTCTGGGAACCCGTGTTGTGTTTGATCACTGCGGTTTCGCCTTCCGCCAGACCTTCGACCCAGTCAGCGTTTTCGCCCGTGCCCTCTACATGGGAGGTCAGCGGCGTTCCGTCATAAACTTTCGTCGCCGAACTGGTGTGTACGGTGGCCGTCGCCGGCGTGATGCTGACGTAACCGTTTGACGCGTTATATGTTACATTAAAGTTCTTTGCCTGCTCAGGAACGGTTGAGAACATCCCCGCCAGTACGAGTTCGTTTCTGCCTACGTGTGTACGTGAGGTCTCCTTATGCGAACCGTTGAACTGTATGTACTCTTCTTTGAACCCCGGATCCGAAATGCCGGTGATGTGGTATGTGGCGGTATGCTCTTTGCCGTCATATACGGAGTCGATCTTATCTCCGGAAATGGTGACGTTGATGTTGGACTTCGTCACGGTAAGTGTTCCCGGAACATAAGTGATATTGTAATAGTCTGCGGGAGCGCCATCGATGACAGCGTCGTGCGGAACGGTTCTGCTAGTGCCCGCTTCCGTCTGGCTTCCCTTCCACTGGATGCCGCTGAGGTTGTGTCCTGATGCCAGCCCTTCAACATCCAGCATGGTGGATCCGATTCCCTCGCTCTTCAGAGCGGTTCCATCGTAAGCCTTCTTCAGGCTTTTGGCCGTGATGACCAGATCCTTGCGGAAGTACACATTCAGTTCCATCGTTCCCGGTTCTGTCGCCTTGTACGTCAGTTTGCCGCCCATATCCGTGCCGTTCTTCTCGACTCTGTCAAATGTGTATCCGTCGAGATCAGGCTTCACTCTGTATGATCCTCCGAATCTGGCTCTGTGGGTTTCTTCTGCCTTGACAGGTTCACCGCTCATATCCAGATAGTTGATCACAAATGTGGTGGTTCGATACGCGGAGTATCGGAACGTGATCACGTTGGACCCCGCGGAGAAGGTATGGTCTATGACTTCTTCCGTCGGGTGGTATTCATTATCGGCGTACTCCTCGTCCATATAGGATTTGTTCACCGCTACCGCGGATTCCTTGACACTTACCGTATCTCCCGAAACGGTCTTGGTCTTAGGCGGAGCAACTTCAACGTTTTCATCCTCTTCCAGAACGTATCTGACGGTGTAGGTGATTTCCTTCTTCATCTTGGTGTAGTTGAAGGTGATCACGTTGTCGTCGTTATTTAAGGAGAGGGTGATCTCTTTCATGCTTTCATCCGGAAGCATGCCCGGGAAGGTGGACGCCTTTTCTTTGATGACGTCATCCTTCTTATACAAAGGCCCCGAAACCGTCTTAGGCTCCGCCAGGTCTTTGCCTGTTTCCTGATCCACGTATCTTACCGTGTACCCGATGGTGGCCTGTTTCCATCTGGCATAAACGGTAACATCCTCGGTCATCGGCTTTTCGAAGTCGTATCGGATATTGCCGGCCTTATCCGTGCACCAGCCCTGGAATATGTATCCTTCCCTTGCTGCAGGCTGCGCGATCGGTTCCGCTGTCTCGCCGTAATTATATTTCACGGTCTTAAGCTTTTGCTCGGTTCCATCCGGCTGTATATCCACAAAGGTGATTTTCTCTACAGGCATTTCCCATGAAGCGTAGAGCGCCATGCCCGTGCCCATCTTTTTGTTGCCTTTGTAAAGATCCGTATGTTCTGAATCCGTACACCAGCCCAGCCATACAGCTCCCTCTACCGGTGATTCCGGCTTATTGCTCTGCAGATAGCTGGTGATGTCGTTGTTTAATTTGACCTGATTGGTGCTGATGAGTTTGCCGTCATAATCGTAGAACGCCAGCGGGTAAGTATTGGCCGCATAGTAGAAGTCCACGTTCAGGTCTTCACTCGGCGTGCTCTTGCCCAGGGTGTAGGTGTATCTGGTCGTCCCGCCCCACCTGGAGGTCGTATAATACTCCGCTTCATATCCGTCTTTGGTGTAACCGACGATATTATAGAAATCGGCATCGTCGTACAGGTAATTGAATCTGCCCGTTACCGTCTTATACAGACCGTATGTCTTGCCGTTTCTGGTGACGCTGGTCGAACCGTCGTAATTCTCAAGCCAGTAATTCAGCGTCTGTTGTTTGTCTGTCGAGAAATCAAAAGCAACCAGCCTGTAGGTGCTGCCGCTGACTGCGGTCATGTCCGTTTTGCTCGGCATGGTGTCTATGCTGATGATTTTATCGTTGTTTTTGAGCGTCAAACTCCATGCATACTGCGGATACGGATTGTTGAACGCTCTGACCCACTGCTGGGTGATGGCAGCGCCGTACTTGGCCGTGATGCTGCCGCTTCCCTGCCCGGACAGACGCTTTTTGCCGCTGGTATTGTACACGTCTCCGGTCCATGCGATGGTGTAAACATTTCGGCTGTATTTCACCGTCACAACCGTTGATCCGTCGCCCTTGACGACGGCTTTCGTGGCTTCCTTAAAGGTGAAATTGTTCTTATCGAGAGCGGCAGGAGCAGTATCACCGGCTTTCACGGTAACCTCGCTTCCCACAACAGCCTGTTTCGTCTGGCTGGTGAGATAGGAATAGTTGTCATCGTCCGCATTCTCGATCTGATAGATGACGGTATAGTTTACCTGGGTCTCCTTCCATCCGGCATATAATGTCATATCCGAATCGAGGTTTACCGCGGTGCCTGCCGCCTGCTTGCAATCAGGATCCTTGAACCATCCCGTAAACACATATCCGCTCCTTACCGGAGTTTTGCCGGATATATTGACGGATGTCTGGTATGCCGCGGTTTCGGGTTCCAGATAATCTCCTCCCTGCGTATCAAAAGTCAGCGTGTACTCGGCACGCTTATAAAATACTTCCAGTTCCTGTCCCTGTCTGGTGATTTCCTGGGTCTGGGCTTTCTCGAATTCGCCGCCCTTGATGTTCTTTACCGTAGGGGTGACGCTGCTTCCCAGTACGCCATTTCGCTCTTCTCTGTCTACTTCCGTGTATCCGTTGCCGTCTTTGTTCTTCAGCATATAAACGAAGTAGTACTTCGTATCGTTCGGAACGTACTGGATCTCTCTGGTAAAGATGCCGTGGCCTTCATCATCCACGTTTACCACATCGTCCAGATCTGCCGCGGTAATCTTAAGAACCGGGACTTTAGGATAGTAGGCATCGTTGCTTCCCTCAATCGTGGTTGAGTCCGGAGAAGCGATCTCGATCGGCGCGTCTCTGCGCTCGATCTGCTCTTTCTTTGTCAGAAATACGACTTTCTCTGAAGTCTTCGGATTATTGTAATAGTATTCGACGGTGAGTTCGTAGACCTTGACTTCCTCGAATACGGCTATGGCCGTCAGGTCTGATGTGACGACGGTGTTGCTGTTTACTTCTTCCCCTGTCTGTGAATCGACCCATTTCAGGAATCTGTGTCCGGCCTTAAACGGCTTATCCGGCATCGGTGAAATTCTGTCCCCTTCGCTGAGATCTACGATCTGTGACAGGAGCATGCCGCCATCGGATTCGTCCATCATGAATCTTACGGTATAGTATTCGGCGGCAACGACATAAACGGAGAAGTCAGACGAACTGAACGTTCCCCCGTTTCCTGAACTGATATCCTTTACCTTGCTGACTCCGCCGCCGGATGATTCGTGGTATATGGCAGGGTCATTTCCTCTGACGCCTGCTCCCGAAAGCGTAACGGTTACAGCTTTTGATGGTTCGATCTTCTTGCCGTCTTTATCATAAAAGGTGATGTCGACGCCTCTGGCATCACGGATCTTGCCATCATCGCCGACCGCTCTCTGGGCGATGGATTTGGCCTGGCTCGTTGAAATGCCGCTCACCTTAACCGTGGCGCCTTCCGGAAGCGCCCCTTCGGGAGCGCTGATCTTTACCGCCATGCCGCCGGCGCTCTCAGAAAACGAGACAGCCGGCCTTTTGTCCTCTTCTTCCTCGGTCTCTATGGCTTCCGTTTCTTCCTCAGCTGCAGTCTCGCCCTCTACAGTCTGCTCTTCTGTCTGTTCAGGGCTCTCTGAAGGCGCTGCAGGCTGCGGTTCAGGTTCCGGTGCGGGAGCCGGCGCAGGAGCCGGATCCTTATGTTCTTCCTGAGGAGGAGGGCTGCCGCCGCCATCTCCGTCATCTGCCCAGGCGATGCTCGGCGCCAGTGTCGGCACCATAGCTATCGTGAGCAGGATCGCTATTACTTTTTTCGCTATGCTGTGTCTATTGATTATCATCGGTTCCGTCCTTAGTTAACAGGGAATCAAGCGTTTCTTTCAGTTCGGTTTCTTCTTCCTTCATGGCTTTTCTTTTGATCAAGAAGGCTATCAGGAGCGCTGCGATCGCCAGGATCGGGAAGATGTCCCATATATAAAACCAGCTCATCTGACTTCCTCCTTCCCTGTCTCTGTTTCAGCGCCGCTAAAGCGCATGACCAGTTCTTCTCTGAATCTCGCCTTTTTTCTCTTCTGGCTTGTGTGGAATACGGCCAGACATAGTATCGTGATGAGTCCCAGAATGATTGCGATAATGTTAGTCGTCATGTCTGCCCACTTCCTTTCTGATCTCGAATTCCGCATCGGCTATGCTTCGTCTCAAGTCAAACAGTTTCTTCTGATATGATGTGAAGTAAGCGATGTACGCCAGAGCCGCTGCCAGGAGGAGCACCATCCAGACGAGATGGATATCGCCCGCGTCCTTGGCGGGGGCAACTTCGCTGAATCCCGCCAGCGGTACTGCATCTTCCTCCATATTGACCACGCCGGCAGCCTCTTCCTGTTCTTTGAGGGCCTTGCTGTCAGCCGGCAATTCTTCCTCTACGTCTATGATGACCTGTCCGCCTTCATCGTTTTGCAGGACGATCGGATCGTCCTCCGGCGTCTGTTCTGCCAGAGAAACATCTGACATCAACGGGATTGCGAAAAGGCAGCTTACGGATATTGTCAGCGCCATCGCTATACTGAATATTAATGCTTTCATTGTCTTTCCTTTTTTCATAATATACACCTGTATTATATAAGTCTGTGTCAGATACATTTAAGGCTCAAAAAACAGTCAGTTTTTTTCATAAAAACTGACTGTTTTTCTTATTTGATCTCCACTGTGATATGAAGGGCGTTTCCCCTCTTGTCAGGGATGTATACGTCCCATTTTTCATTGGCCAGGTCAAAGATAATCGTTCCGGTCTCTCTGTCATAGTTCGCCGGCAGCGCAATGTCCCCCGAGGTCTGGCCTACGGCGTAGATGTTTTCATACGCCACGCCCGTTCCGTTCTCGGCCATTTGCAAATACACCTCGGAGCCCTCCACACTGGTCGATATGAGTTTCGGTCCCACGTCGTCCACTGTGTTTACATCAACGCTCCTGACGGTCACCTGGTTATTGACAGCCGTCACGCGGATTTCCATCCTGCCATTCTGGTCCGGTTCCACCGCGTAGGTTTTGCTGTCTTTGGCGTAGATCGGCATTTTGGCTCCATTGAGTACCGCCTCAACGTCCTTCATCGGCAAAACCGAGTCGACCTCAACGGTATAGACCGGCAGATTCTGTTCGTTGGTGCTTACCTGCGCGATATCGTAATCCGGTGTGATAAAGAACGCCGGTATCAAAAGCCACAGAACCAGTATCACGATCAGCACGATTCTCTGCGGCAGAAAACGCTGTCTCTGGAAATCCGGATATCCCGCCAGCGCGCTGGCAGGCATGGTATTTGGAGACGCTCCGGCCTCATCAAAGATATCTTCCAGCATTTTGGCGGCTGTAAGCGCATCTATTCTAGGTTCGCCAGTTTTAGTATTTGTATCCACGATCCGCCACCTCCTTTACCGGAATTCCGAGAGAAGTCTGGCCAGTCGTTCTCTCCCCGACTTCAGACATCTCTTAACCGTACTTCTGCTGATGTTCATCGCTTCCGCGATATCGTCATTCGTCATGTTCTGATAATATTTCATCAGTATGACCTGTGACTCGGTAAGAGGAAGGTTCATCACCTGCCCCATAATGTACTTCTTCGAATCGACCTCTACGATTTCATCTTCCGGATGTCCGTTGTCATCACGGATGTCCTCTATCTTTTCGGAAGAATACTCGTCCAGCTTATCCTTATGCAGGCTCTTTGCAAGATCGTAGCAAGTGCGGAAATTGATCCTGTTGAGCCAGGCGATAAATAGCTGCGGATTCTGAAGTTTCGTTATATTTCTTAAAGCATGAATAAATGTTTCCTGTAGCGCGTCCTGAGCAAGCTGTTCATCCTTAAGATATTTGTACGCGTATCTGTATTGCTGTTGATAGGTCGCCACGTATAGCTCAGCAAAGGCATTGCTGTCGCCGGTCTGGGCTTTCCTCACCAACGAGGCCAGATAATTGTAATCAAGTGCTCTCAAGCCTTTTGCCCCCTCCCAGCTACGTTTAGTCTTCTCCGTGAGCCTTGTGGTCCGACGCAGCTACGAGTGCATGCATGGTCATCGCGTGACGTTCTGCCTGAAGCGCGGCGCCTATGCGGTATTCCATCTTCTCTTCAGGAGCAGCCTTCGCGTTGCGTTTTTTCACTGCTTTATCTATTTCTGCAATCAATTTATCTTTATCTGTCTTGCTGCATTTCCTGAGTATCATCAGAAATCTGTCGCCACCGTTTCTGCCGAGAAATTCACCTCTCGGAAGCACTTCGGTGAGAATCTCCGCCAGCTCTGATATCACAGCGTCTCCCTTGTCATACCCGAGCTCATCGTTCAACTGCTGCAGATTGCTCACCATCACCGTGAATGCCGCCATTCCCTCAGGCAGGATCTTATCCTTAAACTGACTGATATACGCGTCGCAGCTGTTTCTGTTGGATATGCCGGTGTCGGGGTCGGTATAGAATGCGTAATTGAGTTCTTCATTCTCCCTGCGGAGCTGGGAATCCAGGCGGTAGTCGAGAAACATAAAGATAAAGGACAGTCCCAGTACCAGCCACAGTATTATGCACAGGATCCTGACATGCGGATCAAACCCGATCATCTGGTATAATTCCGCATCGGTGAACACGATGACAAGGCCGATAATGGTAACAACAATGAAAATAATCAACTGGATTATTTTAAGCTTATTGAATTCTTTCATACTGTTAGCTCCTTCACTCAAAGTGACACAGCATCCGGTTGTAAAGTATATTTAAAATGTAACATTCTTACCATTAAAAGTAAATAATAACGTGAGTATTCTGTGAGGGAACGTTTCGTTGTTATGCATTAATGCATCTGGAATATGCGCAGATGCAATGCTTATGTTTCTGAAACCGTACATTTTAGTGTACATCACTTCTTTAGTGTAATAAAATGGTTGCAATAAAAGCGCTTTTGAATGGATGGATGAACGAACGAATGGAGGTAGCTCTATGGAAAAAGTACTGGGAACACCGATGAACTGGCGAGAATTATATGAACAAAAGAAGACAACAGCAGAAGAAGCTGTTAAACTGATTAAATCGAACGACCGTGTTATTTTCGGTCACTGCATCTGCGAACCGGAAGGTCTTATCGACGCCATGGTCGCAAATCACGACGCCTACAGAAACGTCCACATCACCCACATGGTATCGCTGGGCAAAGGCGAATACACGAATCCGGAATACAAGGACAACTTCACCTTTGACGGCATCTTTGCCGGAGCCGGTACCAGAAAAAGTCTGGCCGAAGGCCGCGGGGATGTCATTCCGGTATATTTTTCGGAACTTCCGATATGGATGAGACGCGGCATACTTAACTTCGATGTCTGCCTGGTCATGATGTCTCCGCCTGATCAGTGGGGTTACTGCAATCTGGGCGTTGAATCGGGATACACATTCCAGGCCATCAGGTCCGCTAAAATCGTCATCGCCCAGATCAATGAGAATGTACCTTTCGCCTACGGCGATACGCATATCCATATCAGCCAGCTGGATGCCGTCGTGGAAATGAACGCTCCGCTGGCGGAATCGAAACCGGCGCCTATTGGCGATGTCGAAAAACAGATCGGCGAATACTGCGCGTCTCTCATCGAGGACGAGTCGACGCTGCAGCTCGGTATCGGCGCGATACCGGACGCTGTGCTTTCCTCTCTCAAAGGCCACAAACACCTGGGCATCCATTCCGAAATGATTGCAGACGGTGTACTGGATCTCGTAGAGGCGGGCGTCATCGACTGTTCTGCCAAAACGCTTCACAGGGGCCAGATCATCGTCACCTTCCTCATGGGAACAAAGCGATTGTACGACTTTGCCGACCACAATCCGATGCTTATGCTCAGACCGGTGGACTACGTCAATGACCCTGCGATCATCGCCAAAAACAACAAAATGGTATCCATCAATTCCGCGCTGCAGGTAGACTTCATGGGACAGGTCGTGGCCGATTCCATCGGCACCAGACAGTTCTCGGGAGTGGGCGGCCAGGTAGACTTCGTCAGAGGCGCCGCCAGAGCTGAGGACGGCAAAGGCATTTCCATTATCGCCATGCCATCCATCACCACCAAAAAAGACGGAACGGTTATCTCCAAGATCACGCCGTATATCGATAACGGCGCGGCCGTAACCACCAACAGATATGACGTTGACTATATCATTACGGAGTACGGCATCGCCAGAATGAAGGGCAAAGCGCTGAAAGACAGGGCCAGAGCGCTGATTTCCATCGCGCACCCGAGCGCGGTAGATCACCTGGAACAGGCATTCAGAGAACGATTCAACACGCCGCTGTAGAAACGGCCGCGCCGATGTGGATCAGCGTATGGCAACTTAAAATCCGGCATTTCTCACCGATTTTTTAAAAAATGTCCGTCCTAGACGTTTTTGGTGGGGTTTGCCGAAGTCACATTTGTGAATTCATGAAGATACTCCACCAAATCGACCGCATCTGCGGATCATCCGGTGGGTTTTCAAAGATTTGCTACACCGTTTTTCTTAAAATATTCTCCAATCGGTGGAAAACGCCGAATGGGATAATCGGTGGAAAACGCCGAATG
>JAUMVD010000013.1:20640-42147 GCA_030530285.1 Bacillota bacterium
AGAGAAGTATTAGAGAAGTATTAAAAACGTATTCAATACAAAAAACGGGCTGCCGCACGATGCGACAGCCCGTTTTAATGTTTGTAATTGTCTGTTTGTAACAGCTGTTTTATCTTAGCTCCATGGGAAGTTCTTCAGGCCAATGATGTATACGAGCAGTATGACGATCGGTACGAAATACTTGAAGATCGGCTTCATCCAAGGCTGCACTTTGAGGCCTTTGCCCGCGTTTGCCTCAGCAATGAAGTTGTCCCATCCCCAGCCGAAGCGGTCACTGCAGCAGAACAGAGCGAAGATCAATGCGCCCAGCGGCAGCAGGTTGGTACTTACGATGAAGTCCCAGAAATCCAGCCATGCTGATCCTTCTGCGAAAGGCTGGAAGTGGAATACACTGTATCCCAAAGCGGTTGTCAGAGAAATCAGGAAGATTCCGATTCCGCAGAACAGACTTCCCTTGCCTCTCTTCCATCCTGTCAGTTCGCGGATACTTGCCAGAATGTTTTCGAATACGGCCAGCTCCGTTGACAGCGCGGCAAATGTCATGAACAGGAAGAACAGCGTTCCCCAGAAACGTCCGCCTGCCATGTTGTTGAATACCGTTGCCATGGTATCGAACAGAAGTGACGGGCCTGCGCCTACTTCAAGATCATAGGTGAAGCATGCAGGGAAAATAATGAGTCCCGCAACAAGCGCTACGAAGGTATCCAGACAAATAACGTTTACCGATTCACCCATCAGGCTTCGTTCTTTGCCGATATAGCTTCCGAATATCGCCATCGAACCGATACCGATGGACAGTGTGAAGAATGCCTGATTCATGGCGCTTACGACTACGGTCGGTGAGATCTTCGAGAAGTCAGGCACCAGATAAAATGCCAGACCTTCCTTTCCGCCCGGCAGCATCATACTGCGCACCGCCAGTACCAGCATCAGCAAAAGCAATACGACCATCATGAATTTCGTCGATCTCTCCAGTCCTCCCTGCAGATCGAAACTGAGAATGCCGAAACCGACAAATACGGCGATGGCCAGATACAGCGTGTTCACTCCCGGATTCGTGATCATTTCAACAAAACCCAGGTTCGCGGAATCGCCGCTGAGAAACTTGATGAAATAGTAGATCATCCATCCGGTAACTACCGTGTAGAATGCCATCAGACAGATATTGCCCGCCAGAGCGAAATATCCGTGGATATGCCATTTGTGTCCGGGCTTTTCCAGTTTCTGATACATGCCCACGACACTGGCCTGTGCTGCTCTGCCCAGTGAGAATTCCATGATCATGGCCGGCAGTCCTAACAGCAGCAAACAAAGAAAATAAACCAATACGAATCCGCCGCCACCATTCTGGCCGCACATCCATGGGAACTTCCATATGTTCCCGCAACCGATAGCGCATCCTGCGCTTAGCAAAATAAAGCCTAAACGGCTTCCAAGTCTTTCCCTCTCCATAACTAACAAACCTCCAGTTACTCCATTATAATGGTTATCATCGATCAAGTACAGTAATATTTGTAACTATCAGTCTCTGTAAAAGATGTCCCTCGTATAGACTTTATCTTTAACATCGTCAAGGCACGCATCGTACCTGTTGGCAATGATAATATCGCATTTGGTTTTGAATTCATCAAAGTCATCTATGACCCTGCATCCGTAATGTTCATATACCGCATATGGGTCGGTCATCGGTTCGTAAACCACCACGGATTCTCCCATGTGGACCAGGCGTTTGATGACACCCAAAATCGAGCTTTCTCTGAAATTGTCGCTGTTGCTCTTCATGGTAAGCCTGTACACACCGATCAGCGGCTCGCCGTCTGAGCCATCCGAGTTCCCGTTTCTGACCAGTTCGCTCACATGCTTGGCGATATAGTCCATTCTGGTCTGGTTGCTGTCGACTATGGCTGTGACCATGTCCTGCGGGACGTTTTTGTAGTTGGCCAGCAACTGACGCGTATCCTTAGGCAAACAGTATCCGCCGTACCCGAAACTCGGGTTGTTATAGTGATCTCCGATTCTCGGATCCAGGCCTACGCCTTCGATGATTTCTCTGGAATTGAGCGATTTGCTCTCCGCATACGTATCCAGCTCATTGAAATACGCTACACGAAGCGCCAGGTAGGTGTTGGAGAATAACTTCACCGCTTCAGCCTCGGCAAATCCCATGATCAGGCTCCGGATGTCTTTTTTCTCCGTGCATGTGATGATCAGGTCGATGAATTTCTCCGCTTCCGCAGCCATCTCCTCATCGTCTTTATCGATGCCCACGATGATCCTGCTAGGATTCAGGTTGTCGTATAACGCCCTGTTTTCTCTGAGAAATTCCGGGCTGAACATGATGCGGTCATATCCAAAGAACTTTCTGATCTGCTCCGTATATCCAACCGGAACGGTGGACTTGATGACGATGGTGGCGGTCCTGTTATATTCCAGGATCGTCTTGATCGCCACCTCTACCGCAGTCGTATCGAAATATTCCTTCTCATCATCGTAATTCGTCGGGACAGCTATAATCACCAGATCGGCATCAGAGTAGGCTTCCTTTTCATCCGTCGTGGCGGTAAGATCAAGCTCCTTCTCTTTAAAAAAGCTGTCGATATAGTCATCCTTTATCGGCGACTTCCTCTCATTGATCATTTCCACCTTTTCTTCGACGATGTCGGTGATCATGATATGATATTTGACTGCCAGCATGCACGCCAGAGGCAGTCCCACATAACCGCATCCAACGATGGTAATATTACTTATCATTTATCCCTCCACCATAATACTCGCTATACCATTCAGCAAAATTTCTAAGTCCTGTCCTTAACGAAGTATCCGGTTTAAACCCAAAGTCCTTCTCGAGTTCCGAGGTGTCCGCAAACGTTACCGGCACATCCCCCGGCTGCATCGGTACCAGCTTCATGTGTCCGTCAAAGTCATAATCAGCCGGCAGAATTTCGGCGCGAATCAGCTCCTCGCAAAGCGTCCTGACAAACTCCATCAGATCCACCTTGCGGCCGTTGCCGATGTTGTAGATCTTAAACGGAGTGTTCTCAGGCGCTCCCTGCATGACCCTGTATACGCCCTCGATGATATCGTCGATATACGTAAAATCCCTTTCACATTTGCCGTAATTAAAGATCTCAATGGTTTCACCGCGCAAAAGCTTTTGGGTAAACGAAAAATATGCCATATCCGGTCTTCCCGCAGGACCGTACACGGTAAAGAACCTGAGGCCCGTTAGAGGAATCCCATACAATCTGGCATAGGAATATGCTAATACTTCATTGCTTTTTTTGGTTGCCGCATAGAGAGATACCGGTTTGTCCGTATCGTCTCCTATGGCGTAAGGATAGTTTGGATTATCTCCATATACAGATGAGCTGGAAGCGTATACCAGATGCTGCACATCGTGGTGACGGCAGTTTTCGAGTATGTTAAAAAAGCCTACGATGTTGCTGCTGATATACGTTTCGGGGTTTTCTATAGAATAGCGGACTCCCGCCTGGGCTGCCAGATTCACGACGATATCAGGGTGGTATTTCGCGAAGACGTCATCCACCAGCTGACGATCTGCCAGATCTCCTTTGATAAACGTGAAATCCGGGTCTTTCTCCAGTTCCTTCAGTCTGGACAGCTTCAATTCGACATCATAATAGTCGTTCAGGTCATCAAACCCTATGACATGCGAGTCCGTACCATCCAAAACACGTCTGGCCAGAGCAGCGCCGATGAATCCCGCTGCTCCGGTGATCAAAATATTTTTACCAACCAAATTAACCTTCTTCATAGAAGGTATTATAACACTTTTAAGAAGTTTTTGTTAGTATAATGTCAGATTACGCCTCCATCGCCTCGGCAACTTTCATCATGATGGCGCATTCCATTCTCTTTCTAAAGAGTTTGCATCCGTATTCATAGATGCCGGAAATGGATCCGGTCCCGTGGTACGCGTTGGCGGCGCATCCGCCTGAGCAGTAAAGCTTGGCCCAGCAGTCACGGCATTCTTCGTGCGCGTAGATGTTATTGCGGGCGAAGTCACGCTGCAAAGCCTTTGCATCGATACCGTGATATATGTCGCCCATCTTGAATTCCTCTTCCCCTACGAACTGATGGCACGGATAGAGGTCTCCCCACGGCGTCACCGCGTAGTACTCGGTTCCGGCGCCGCATCCGGCAATTCTCTTATAGATGCACGGACCGCCCTCCAGGTCGATCATATAGTGATAGAACGTGATGGGCGCGCCTTCCCTGCGCCTTCTGATCATGTCCTCCGCCAGTCTTTCGTACTGCCTGTAAAGCTCCGGCAGATCATCCTCCGTCAGCGCCAGGGGATCCGCAGGATCTGTTACGACAGGCTCCATGGACAGCTGATCAAAGCCCAGATCCGCCATGTGAAAGATATCCTCGGTGAAATCGGTGTTCAGGTGGGTGTAGGTTCCCCTCATGTAGTACTCTTTCTCACCCCGGGCCTCTACCAGCTTGCGGAACTTCGGCACGATCATATCGTAGCTGCCCTGATCGTTGATCGTACGCCTGAACCTGTCATGGACCTCTTTGCGCCCGTCCAGACTCAGGACCACGTTATGCATGTTTTCGTTGGCAAACGCGATGACTTCGTCATCGATTCCGACTCCGTTCGTGGTGAGAGTAAATCGGATATTCTTATTGTATTTTTTCTCCTGCTCTCTGCCGTACCTGACGGTTTCCTTCACCACATCCCAGTTCATGAGAGGCTCCCCGCCAAAGAAGTCAACGTCCAGATTGTAGTGGCTGCCGGACTCCCGAATGAGAAAATCGATCGCCGCGCGGGCGGTCTCCGCCGTCATGACCGCTCTCTCCCCATGGAAGTTGCCCTGACTGGCAAAGCAATAGCTGCAGTTCAGGTTGCAGGTGTGGGCCACGTGCAGGCAAAGGGCTTTCACATGAGTGTCTCTGTCCTTCAAAAGCTCCGGATGGGGCTGGAACAGATCTTCACTGAACAAACGGCCTTCCTTCTTAAGCTCGTTGATATCCTCCATGGTTTCCTCGATATCATCCTGCGTGACATCCTCATAGTCTGACAGGATCTGCCTGCTGATTTCGCTTTGGCTTTTTCCCTCACAAAAAAGACGGATGATGTCATATGCAACATCATCCACGCAATGCACAGATCCGCTGTTCACGTCCAATACGATATTGAACCCGTTTAGCTTATACTGATGTATCATTACTTGCTCTTTTCACACTTCTGATTCGCAATACCGCATGAAGTCTTACAAGCTGACTGACATGATGTCTGGCATTCGCCGCAGCCGTCCTTCGCGATGCTTTCTCTCAGGTTCTTTGTGTTAATTGTTTTGATTCTTTTCATGTCTTTTTCACTCCTTGTCTCATATGCTACTATTCTATGCCATATTTCCCTTGAAATCAATAAAGAATCGTCAAAAAATCTCTTGACACGCGGTTAAATCCTATGCTATAAAATTAGGGATGTCTGGAGGTATTAGATGAGACAAGTGTCAACCGGCGGCACGGCCGCAGCGACAAATGAATACAGTAAACTACCCGGTCTCGTAGATGTACATGTTCATCTTCGGGAGCCGGGTTTTTTGTATAAAGAAACCATCAGGACAGGAACGATGGCGGCGGCAGCCGGCGGATTTACTGCTGTCTGCGCCATGCCGAATCTGAATCCGTGTCCTGACAGTCCGGAGCACCTGAAGATACAGATCGACGCAATCCAGCGTGACGCGGTAATCCCCGTCTTCCCTTACGCGGCGATCACCGAAGGCGAAAACGGCACGCGCCTCACGCCTATGGACCGGCTGAGCAGCGCCATCGCTTTTACCGACGATGGCCGGGGCGTCATGTCTGATGAGCTGATGGAACAGGCCATGCGGACCGCCAAGCGTCTGGGCAAGCTCATCGTCGCCCACTGCGAAGATGAGCATTACCCCCGCGAAAGCTCCCAGGCGGAGTGGATGCAGCTGAAACGCGACCTTGAGCTGGTCGCCAAAACCGGATGCTCCTATCACATGTGCCACGCGTCCACGAAAGAATCCGTGGATCTCATGCGAGAGGCAAAAGCCGCGGGACTGGATGTCACCTGCGAAACCGCGCCTCACTACCTGATTCTTACCGATGAGGACGTACGCAAAGCCATCGAAACCGATCCGCATCCCGGAAGGTTCAAGATGAACCCTCCCATCAAGGCGGCCGGTGACCGGGAAGCACTGATCGAAGGAATTCTGGACGGCACCATCGACATGATCGCTACGGATCACGCGCCCCACAGCGCCGCGGAGAAGTCCGGTCCTTTCACTGACTGCGCCTACGGCATCGTCGGGCTGGAGACTGCCTTTGCCGTGCTGTATACGAATCTGGTCGTCAAGAACATCATCCCGCTGGACAAACTGATCGGGCTCATGAGCACCGCTCCCGCGTCGAGATTCGGGATCACGCAGGATCCTGACAGCACATTCGCTTTATGGGATCTGGATGACGAATACGCAATCGACCCGGCTGCCTTTAAGAGCAAAGGCCTCAGCACGCCATTCGCGGGACAGATCGTCAGAGGCAGATGTCTCAAAACCGTTGTAGATAACAAGGAGGTATTTACCGTTGAATGATATAACAGCCGCTATCGCAAATAATCATCGGATCGCCAGAGATACGTACAGAATGCGCCTGGTCCTTCCAGGCGAGGTCCCTGTTTCACCCGGGCAATTCATCAACATCAAATTGTCGGGATTCTATCTCAGGCGTCCAATCTCCCTATGTGACTGCAACGGATGTGAACTCGACATCATCTATAAAACCGTGGGCAGAGGAACCCGGGCAATGAGCGAACTGTCCGAAGGGGATACCCTCGATATTTTGATTCCTCTGGGAAACGGCTTCCCGCTCCCTGATGGTCCTGTGGAGGACGATCTGTTCTCTCGTCCTCTCCTTGTCGGAGGCGGGGCCGGAGTTCCGCCGATGTTCCTTTTGGCCAGAAAGCTCCGGTCTTTTGGCAGCGATCCTCTGATGGTGATGGGATTCAATACCGCCGATGAGGTGTTCCTGACGGAAGAATTCAACAAAGCGGGAATAGAAACTATCCTTACTACTGCCGATGGCAGCGCGGGTGTGAAAGGATTCGTGACAGACGTGATGGCGGATCTGGATCGCACTTCTTTTTTTGCCTGCGGTCCCGAGGCGATGCTGAGGGCTGTCGATGCCGTCCTTGCCGGTGATATGCCGGGATGGTTCAGCTTCGAGGAGCGCATGGGCTGCGGTTTCGGCGCCTGCATGGGCTGCTCGTGTAAAACCAAATACGGTTCGAAGAGAATCTGCAAGGATGGACCGATCCTCGAAAGGAGTGAAGTCATATGGTAAATCATAAAGATCTCACCGTGGAGCTGTGCGGCACTAAACTGGACAATCCCGTAATCCCCGCCAGCGGTACATTCGGCTATGGCAGAGAGTTTGCCGAATTATACGATATCAATATACTGGGTACGTTCTCATTCAAAGGCACCACAGCCGAGCCTCGGTTCGGCAATCCCACTCCCCGCATCGCGGAGTGCACCGAGGGTCTCATCAATTCCGTGGGACTCCAAAACCCCGGCGTGGAGGCGGTGATCGCAGAAGAACTGCCCGCAATGGCTGAGATATTTCATAAACCGGTCATGGCCAATGTCAGCGGATCAGCGGTAGAGGATTATGTCTATACGGCAGGACTGCTGGCCGGTCAGCAGCAGATCGGATGGATCGAGCTGAATATCTCCTGCCCTAACATACACGGCGGCGGCATGGCATTCGGCACTGACCCTGAGGTGGCGCATGAAGTAGTAAGCGCCGTCCGCAGAGAGATCAGCGGGCGCAAACCGCTGATCGTCAAACTCACGCCGAATGTTACGGATATCACGGAAATCGCCCGGGCCTGCGAGGCTGCCGGCGCCGATGGGCTTACCCTGATCAACACCCTGCAGGGGATGCGGATCGATCTGAAAACCGGACGCCCGGTCATCGCCCGCAAAATCGGCGGATTTTCCGGCCCGGCCGTATTCCCGGTGGCTCTGAGGATGGTTTACCAGGTCTACGAGGCGGTGAACATCCCGATCATAGGATGCGGCGGCGTCAGCACGGCGGAGGACGTGCTGGAAATGATGCTGGCAGGAGCGACGGCAGTTCAGGTGGGTTCCGCCAATCTGACGGATCCGTTCGCCTGTCCTAAAATCATCGACAGCCTGCCCCGCGTCATGGAAGAATACGGAATCAATACTCTCAAGGAAATAACAGGAGGTGCTCATTAATGGGTAAAGACGTCATTATCGCATGCGATTTCAGCAGTGCGAAAGAAACCATGGATTTCCTGGATCGATTTGGCGATTTGAAACCTTATGTGAAGATCGGAATGGAGTTATTCTACGCGGAAGGTCCCCAGATCGTCAGGACCCTCAAAGCCAGAGGCCATAAAGTATTTCTGGATCTCAAACTCCACGACATTCCCAACACCGTAGGCAAGGCCATGTCCGTGCTGAACGGCCTGGGCGTGGACATGTGCAATGTCCACGCGGCAGGAGCTTCAGAAATGATGCAGGCCGCTGCCAAAGCCTTTGCAGGAAGCGACACTCTGGTCATCGCCGTGACGCAGCTCACCTCAACATCCGAAGCCCAGCTTCACGATGAGCTGCTCATCTCCTCCTGCATGGAGGAAACCGTGCGGAGCTATGCCCTGAATGCCAGAAATGCAGGACTTGACGGCGTCGTTTGCTCCCCGCTGGAGGCTGCGGCGGTGCACGAAACATGCGGCAAGGACTTCCTGACCGTGACGCCGGGAGTCAGACTCGCGGGCGACAGCAAGGGGGATCAGAAACGCGTGACCACACCTGCCATAGCCAGAGAACTGGGCTCGGATTATATCGTTGTGGGCAGGAGCATCACCGGAGCCGGCGATCCGCTTCAGGCATATCGCAAATGCATGGAAGAATTCATCGACAGATGATTGACAGATGATAGATACATAAGAAAAAGATAGATACATAGGAAGGAGAAACCAATGAAACGAGAAATAGCCAGAAATCTTCTGGAGATAGGCGCGGTTTTCCTTAGACCTGAGGAACCCTTCATCTGGGCCAGCGGAATCAAGAGCCCCATATACTGCGATAACCGTTTAATCCTGACAGCCCCTCACGTACGCAACACGGTGGAACAGGCCATCGCCGATACGGTAAAGGCAGAATATCCCGAAGCCGAAGCGCTGTTCGGAACCAGCACGGCGGGAATCGCCCATGCCGCTATCGCAGCCCACATTCTGAATATGCCGATGGGATATGTCAGAGGTTCCAGCAAAGACCACGGCAGAAACAACCGAATCGAGGGCAGGCTTGAGCCCGGACAGAAAGTCGTCGTCATCGAGGATCTGATCTCCACTGCCGGAAGCGCAGTGGAAGTCGCAGAAGCGCTGCGGGATGCGGGAGCGCAGGTGCTGGGCATCGTAAGCATCTTTACGTACGGCATGGCCAAAGGCCTGAAACGCCTGGAAGAAGCCGGCGTCAGAAATGTCAGTCTGACGGATTTCGATACGATCGTGGATGAAGCCTTCTCGCAGGGCCGCATCGACGCTGACGGAGTCAATGATCTAAAAAAGTTTATCATAGAAAACGGGAGGTAATCATGAGACATCTAATTGATATCATGGATCTGTCAACGACGGAAATCGATGACATGATCCGTGTAGCAAAGGACATTATCGCAGAGCCGGCAAAGTACAGCCATATCTGCAGCGGCAAAAAGCTGGCAACGCTTTTCTTCGAACCGTCTACCAGGACGAGGCTGAGTTTTGAGGCTGCCATGTACGAATTGGGCGGCAACGTGCTGGGATTTTCGGAGGCCCAGAGTTCCTCAGCCGCCAAGGGCGAAAGCGTGGCGGATACCATCCGAACGGTCGGCGCTTACGCTGACATCATCGCCATGCGCCATCCTAAGGAAGGCGCCCCGGTAGTGGCTTCCGCGAAATCCACGGTGCCTGTGATCAACGCCGGTGATGGCGGCCATAACCACCCTACGCAGACGCTGACAGACCTGCTGACCATCAGCAGAGAAAAAGGAAGACTTAACAATATGACCGTCGGCCTTTGCGGAGACCTGAAATTCGGCAGAACGGTACACTCTCTCATCACCGCCATGTCCAGATATGAAAACGTCCGCTTCGTTCTGATCTCTCCTGACGAACTGAGAATCCCGGAATATCTGAAGTACGAAGTTATGGTCAAAAAGGGTCTGGACTTTATCGAGACCACGGATCTGGAGGGCGCCATGCCTGAGCTGGATATCCTGTATATGACCAGAGTACAGAGAGAGCGATTCTTCAACGAACAGGATTACCTGAGATTAAAGGACAGCTATATCCTCACACCTGACAAGCTGACAAACGCCAAGGAAGATCTGAGCATACTGCACCCGCTGCCTCGTGTGAATGAAATCTCCGTCGCGGTGGACGATGATCCGAGGGCCAGATACTTCGAGCAGGTGAGAAACGGCAAATTTATCCGCATGGCACTGATACTGAAATTATTGGAGGACGCGAAATGATTATAGGGAAAATACAGAATGGAATCGTACTGGATCACATCACACCGGGACTGGGCATGAAGCTCTATGAGATCCTGGGCCTGGATGCCCTGGACTGCCAGGTGGCGCTCATCAAAAACGCCGAAAGCGTGAAGCACGGCCGCAAGGATATCCTCAAGATCGACGAACTCATTGACATCAATCTGGATGCCATCGGTTTCGTAGATCCGGGCGTGACCGTAAATATCATCAAAGACGGCAAACTGGCCAAGCGCAAACATCTGGAACCGCCTGAAGAAATCACCGGTATCATGAAGTGCAAAAACCCGCGCTGCATCACCACCATTGAGCAGGAGATCCCACAGCGTTTCCGCCTGACGGACCGCGAAAACGGAACCTACCGATGTGTCTATTGTGAAAGTAAGCTGGAGTATTAAACTCCAGCTTTTTGCATTTCTTTTAATATTTCCAGCGCCTCATGCAAAGACCCTGCGACCCTGAAGGCCAGGGATCGGATTTCCTGATCGGGCTGCAGGATGTCCGGCACCATGATGGGTATCATGCCCGCCGATGAGGCTGCCCTGATTCCGTTGAAGGAATCCTCGATCACGATGCAGTCACCCGGTTCTGTGTGCATCAGCGCGGCGGCTTTGAGAAAAATATCCGGTGCCGGCTTGCTGCGGCTTACCATGTCACCACCCACAATCATGTCGAAGTATCTATCCAGACCTGCATCTGCCAGTTCCCGTTTGACCGTATCCGTGCGAGTCGAAGACGCCAGTGCCGTCGGGATCCGGTGATCCCGCAGCCAGGTGAGGATTTCGTGGACCCCGTCTTTCATCGGGAGACCTTCTTCCTCGTATTTTCTGGCAAAGACCCCGGATAAATCTTCATAAAACGCCTGCAGGAGTTTCACATCTCCATATGCCTGCAGCATGCGTTTCTCAGTTTCTTCTCTGGTGAGTCCGATACAGCTGATGGCGACTGTTTCGATATCCTGCAGACCTGCTTTCTCCGCTGCCGGCCCGCAGCAATCCAGGTACAGTCTCTCCGTATCGAAAATCACCCCATCCATATCAAAAATAACACATTTGATCATACTATATATCCTGTCCGTCTGCTGGTCCGTAATATTTGAAACACAGCATCGTAATGTCGTCGAATTGTTCGGCTTCCACGACGAAATCTTCTATCGCTCCGGTCACGCTGCGAAGCGTTTCCTGCGGCTGGGCATCCGGCTGCAGATTCAATGCCTCCAGGAGGCGGTCTTCGCCAAACATTTCCATTTCACTGTCTATCGCTTCAGGCGCGCCATCAGTATAAACGAACAGGCTGTCTCCCGGGCCCATTTGGAATGCGTGCTCGCTGAACTGCATGTCTTCCATGGCAGCTATCGCGATGGAGTGTTTATATCTGATATACTCATACTTTGCTCCCGCTCTGCGCAGTATCGGATGTTCATGACCCGCATTGACGGCGATGCCTTCACCGGTGGAAACATCGATCACGGCCATCCAGACCGTTACGAACATCTCGGAATCTCTGCTCTCCAGAAGCTGGTTGTTCACATTATATAAGGCCTCCGCCGGACTGTCTCCGTCCAGCATCCTGTTCTTAAGGAGCGCCTTGGTGATCATCATGACCAAAGCCGCGGCAACGCCTTTGCCCGATACGTCCGCGATGGTCAGTACCAGACGGTTTTTGTCGATGAAGAAGAAGTCATAGAAATCGCCGCCCACCTCTCTGGCGGGATCCATCGTAGCGTACAGATCGAACTCTTCACGGTCCGGATACGGCGGGAACTCCCTTGGCAGCACGCCCTTCTGGATTGCCGTGGCTGTCTCCAGATCTCTCTCAGCAACGGCCCGTTCTCTGCTTTGGTCTACATTGAACACGCAGTACATCAGCAGCATGGTCGCCATGATCACGCCGAAAACCACAGAGAGCCCATACGCCATAAGGGTTATGAGGCCCACGATCAGAGGCGCCAGCACATATGTATACATCGCAACGATCTGATAGGTTTTGAGGACCTTTCTCTCTTTCGTGATGACCGTCAGGGTAACGATCATGGCAGCGTACGCGTAAACCAGAGATACGATATAAAGCGGCCCCCTGATGTAAGTGCCGGTGGCGTCGACCATGAAATAAAAGCCCATGAACAAATTGAGAAATCTCAAAATCAAAGCCAGGAGCATGCCCGCCTGGATAAACTTGTCCAGTATCTGCAGGGAACGGTGCTTTTGCCTGATGCCGTCCGTTGCAAACAGCCAGAAGAAACAAGCGCAGATCGGAACGCAGGAACTGTTGATGGTGCCCGCCAGCATGATGATTCCGGATAAAGACGCGATGCCGTTGAGCAGCCAGCCCATGGCATCGGTATAAAGCCCCGCCATGACCACATTCAGCACATACATGTAATACTTGTAGGTTACGCCTGACTTTCTGGCATCTATAAGATTGCACATAAAAAGCACGTAGCCTGTGACCATCCCTGATAAATCGATCGCTACGTTGAGCATCTGTTCATCCGGAATGCCGGAATTCGCGCGCAGGTAAAGTACCAAAGCGCACGAAACGATAAGGGCTACGTGTATAATGTTTGCCAATATTATTCTGCTTGTTCTACTGTTTATAAGGGATACCCTTGGCGCGTTGTTCATTACAGAGCCTCAGCAACAGCCTTTTTTACTTCATCCATGTCTTCGGTCGGTTCGAAACGAGCGATAACATTGCCTTCACGGTCTACGAGAAACTTCGTGAAGTTCCACTTGATATATGCCTTATCACCAAAGGCAGCATTATTCTTATCCGCGAATTTGCTGAGCATCTTGGTCTTGATGCCCTTGCCGAATCCCTGGAACGGTTTCTCCGTGGCCAGATACGCAAACAACGGATCAGCCGTTTCTCCGTTGACGTCGATCTTGGCGAACTGAGGGAACTCCGTTCCGAATTTCAGCGTGCAGAACTCATGGATCTCATCGTCTGAGCCCGGTGCCTGACCCGCGAACTGGTTGCAAGGGAAATCCAGAATCTCAAATCCCTGATCCTTCATTTCATTATACATTGCTTCCAGCGGTTCATAGTGCGGAGTGAACCCGCATCCTGTCGCGGTGTTTACGATCAAAAGCACCTTGCCCTTATACTCTTCTAAACTAACTTCATTGCCGGCCATATCCCTGACCTTGAAATCATAAACTGTAGTCATTTCTTTTCTCCTTTTTGTATTGATTGAAGTGACCTTAGTTCTTTTTGATTTTGCCGTTTTCCCTGATGAAGTCCAGAACCTTGCCTCTTAATATCTGTATCTCTAAATTATTGTCTTTTACGTAATCCTCTACGGACATACCGACTCTGTCTTTGAACTGATCCTCGGTCATGTCGGCATCCTCCAGGAAATGATCGTAGAATTCCTGTTCGTCGCTGCCCTTGACTTTGATGCCTTCTTTCTTAGCGATGGCGTGAAGCGCCAGCTTTTCCTTCAGAGAATCCTCTGCGAATGTCGTGTACTGATCCTCTGTGATTCCCATGGCTTCAGGGCTGCTGCCGTACTGTGACGCCATCTGCTCATACTGTGCCTTCTGGATTTCTACTTCTTCTGCCAGGAGATCTTCCGGATATTCTTTTACCTTTGTCTTCTCCAGCACCTGGGACCAGAGGGTTTCCTCCAGCTGGTTTTCAGCCTCTTCCTGAGCGTCTTCCTTCAGTTCCTTCTTTACGGATTTCTCGTAATCCTTCTTGTTGTCATAATCGGAAACCGACTGGATGAACTTCTCATCGTAAGCAACTTTTGTCTTTTCTTTCTTGCTTCTGATGGTGATTTCGAATTCCGCGTCCTTGCCGGCCAGTTCCTTAGCGTTATAATCCTTCGGGAAGGTTACATCGATCGTGCAGGTTTCGCCGATTTTCTTGCCGATGAGGCCTTCTTCAAATCCCGGAATCATGGATCCGGATCCGATTTTCAGTCTCTGCTTCTCCGCAGACCCGCCGTCGAATTTCTTGCCATCGATCCTGCCGGTGTAGTCAATGATGAGGGTGTCTCCATTCTTGACCTTGCCTTTTTTGATGGTTTTGGTCTTGGCCGCGTCCTTGACACGCTGATCGATCTCGTCCTGCACTTCCTTGTCGCTGACGGTGACCTTCGTGAGGGTACCTTTGAGCCCTTCATACTTGCCCACTTTCACGACCTTATCGTAGTTTAACTTGCTGTACGTGTCAGCGTGATCGTATATGATGATCCCGGCACCTGCCAGAATAATAGCAGCGATGATCGCTGTCATGATCCAGGTGCTTTTTTTGACTTTCTGGTACCAAGGTATCTTGACTTCTTCAATGATTTTTCTCTTTCTTGACATATATTCTCTCTCTTTCCTGGATTATATTTATTATCACCTAACCATGATACCACAAAACTATTTCTTCGTGTGTCGGTGCGGTGAATTTTGTCATTATTTCATTCCGGGCGTCCTGTTCCCAGTACGGCCAACACCCCCGCAAAGATCAGCGCCATGCCAAGCGCGATCGACAGGCTCATGGGCTCATCCAGAACCAACACTCCGGACAATACCCCCACCGCGGGAACCGCCATAACTGCAATGGATGCCTGTCCGGCCTCCATGTGCGTCAGAATATAATTCCAGATCACAAAGGCCAGAGCGGAAGCCACCAGACCATTATACAGCAGCACGCCGATGCCCATCACCATCGAACTGGTCGAATCGGTTAAAATCTTTATCCCCTCCGCCGCGGCATCCGGCTGTCCTATGAGCAGATACAGCATCAACACGAAAGACCCGCACGCCATCTGCCATCCCGTGTACTGCAGCATGTCGCATCCGGGCAGCTTGAGCTTGATGATAATATTCGAAACCGCCCAGATGAGGGCAGCGCCCAGCGCCAGGAACACAGCCCATATATGCTGAGTCATATCCACATTCAGCAAAATCATGAGCCCGGCAACGCTGCACACGATTCCCAGCAGCTTGCGGGCAGTGAACCGCTCCTTGAGCAGGAATGCCGCCAGCACGCATACGAAGATCGACTGCATGTAATCCAGCAGTGCCGTGAGCCCCGCCCCAATAAATTTGGTGCAGATCTGGACCATGAGATTGTTAAAGGACATCATCAGTACGCCGGTCAGCGCGATCCATATCCAGTACCTTCTCGGCGGGATCAGCTTCCCCCGCAGGGCGCAGACGATCAGCAGCGCCGCAGCTCCGATGGAAAATCTGCAGGCAACAAAAAACAAAGGTGGAAAATAGTCGTTTGCCATACGCATTACCACCCAGTTGAATCCCCATATGATCCACAAAATGATCAGGAGTATTACCGTGTATCTGCCGCTTAGAAGCCCGAATCCGAACTTCCCATTTTTTTCCATCCGTACCTCCAAATCGATACTATAATGGATCCCAGCGTAATGGCCTCATTCAAAACCCCTCCGATGGATCCGATCATCGCATCGTATATCAGCCAGCAAGGAGACCCGCACACCAGATTGCCAAGCCGGATTTTCTGCGCGTTATCCGTCCAGTAAGCGATGGTCGTCGACACCACCGCCGCGTACGGCAGCAGGCTCAGCGGCCCCTGCCAGGTCAGTATGAACGCTGCGGTAAAGAAAACGAGAAAGACGATTTCCGTCCATTTAGATCTGATCCACGCCCAGTCACGATATTTCATCAGCAGCGCGTTTCGCACCATGATTCCAATCAGATTCGCAGCACCGCTGAAGGCTCCCAAAAGCATAAACTGGGAACAAAACATAGCTGTTCCCAGCAATTGCATGAGGAACAGCATTTTGTTCGACTTGATTTGATATGAAATAATAAAAAACAGTACTCCGACGAAACCGATCGCCTGGATCATTATGTCATGCATCTTCTTTCACCGGTGACCAGGAAGGCTAGGGTATTTGACGCCAGCTCTTTGCCTTGTATTCTAACATATTTGAACTCTGTGTCCATGACAAATTTACCTGCTCAGTATCGCAAATCAGCGTTTCTTGGTTTTGATGTACATCACATCGCTCCACGCACCATAATATTTTTTGCCATCGATTTTCTTATATGCTCTTACTCTGATGCTGTATCGCTTATTCCTCTTCAGTTTCTTAATGGTCTTAACGCACGATGCGGACGATACCGCCTTCCATTTTTTCTTTGTTTTTAATTTATATGAATATTGATATCCCGAAACGTTTTCCTGCTCTGCCACCGTGACCTTGATGCTTTTCTTGTTGGCAGCAGCCTCGTTGATATTGGATTTTGCCGGAAGGATGATGAAGCTCTTTTCTATCGAATCCTTGAAGGCGCCAACCCCTGTGATGATCACACGCGCCTTCCCCGGCCGCGTGTTATTCTCGTATGTCAGGATATAGTCCATGTTCTCATGGCGCTGGTTGTCGCCGTGTTTCACCGTAATCTCCGGTTCGATCGCCTCTCCGGTGTAAGGGAAATTCCCTGACTGCATGGTGATCTTGCAGTCTTTGATGGAGATGTTGTCGGTCAGAGACTGGGTGAGTACGGAATAACCGGTCTCGTAGTCGATGGCGATTCCCGGCTGGACATTGTAGCAGAATACGCAGTAGGACAAATCTTCGCCGTACGTGCCGGCCGTACCGTCCGTTCCGTCCATTCCCTCTACATCTTCCTCGACGCTCTGTGCCTGCATCAAGACGCCTCTGGCTACCAGTTCATCATCAAAGAAGATCGGTGTCACGCTGTACGCCACCTTATTCTCTGCGTCCTCCCGCAGATACGCCGCGACTTCATTCTCGTATTCCACCATACCGTCACCGCCGGAGCCCACATTCAGGTATCTGGTTCCCGTGATGAGATTCTTGGCCAGCTCGTTCTTTGGCATGCTGGATAGATCCGTGCCGGTGAGCTGCCATCCGATCAGGTGGCAGCGGTTGTACAGCCAGCCTCCGGAAACGACTCCGGTATACTTGGCCTGCACCCAGCCGCTGGGTGTTACGGCAGAAAGACTGCCTCCTCTTTCCCGTGTCGGCATCAGAGAGCTGTCAAGCAGGCCTTCGGCGCCGGTGCATCTGCCCAGACCGTCCAGACTGCCGTAGTCCGCTTCTGCAGTGTCCCCGAACGCCTCGGCGTCAAACAGGGGATCATTCCCGTTGACCACTTCTGAGGAATACCCGTCGTAAGCAGGAACGCTCACACCATCAACGGAAAAACTGTCAATTGTTGTTTCGTATTCACCTGCGTACGCCGGCACTGTAAGGAGCAGTATCAAAACCATTCCTATCGCCGCAGTGTTTGCGATTACCCTCTTCACTGACATGTCTTACACCTCCCCAGACAGATCCGGCATAAGCTTTGTTTCGATTATTGCTTGTGCAGGAATCCTGATATTCTTTTATATACCAGGAACGTGACGAGTCCGTTGATCCCGGCTTTGATTGCGTTGAAGCCCGCGATGAATGGCATCAGCTGCCATACTACGCTGGCCGGAACACCCATGAAGATCGGTGTGATCACCATGTTCGCTCCTATCATTATAACAGTCATGGCTATAATTCCGCAAATGATGGCGATCACAGCGCCTTTGCGGGTTTTGTTCTTTTTGTATATGAGACCTGCCGTAATGACCAGCGCGCTTGTGGCGATAATGTGCATGAGAATGCCGTATACGCCGCTTGCTGCACTCACGGTCACTCCCTGGATCACAGCCGTGACTACCGTCAGCAGGATGCCCGCTACAGGTCCGAAGGCGAAGGTTCCGATCAGGATCGGAATGTCAGCTGGGTCATACTCCAGAAATGCCACTGCCGGGAAAATCGGGAAGTGGACCAGCGCTACGAGAACGATGGAAATAGCCACCAGCATTGCCATTTTTGCCAGCCTTACTGTAGTGATTTTTGGTTTTGCCTGTGTTTCGTTTGTCATTTTAGATTCTTCCTTTCATTTTGGTGAAATGTGTTCAGGAATCTGTCTCACCTATAACAAAAGCCCCGAGATCGCTCTCAGGGCTAATACTCATGTACAGCGCAAACAACATGCGCATCGCAAAAGCATTCTCGTTTCTTCCATCCGGACTGTAACCGTCGGTAAGGGATTCGCACCCTTTCGGCCGAAGCTCGCGGACTTATAGCACTTGGCTCATCACCGCCGGTGAGGACTTTCACCTCGCCCTGAAACAGATTCTATTCAATTCCAAAGGAATTATATACCTCCTGCTCTGATACCGTCAACTGATTTCTACCTTTACGGTCTTCCAGATGCCGTTTTCGGTCTGCACGTAGATCGTCGCCGTTCCCGGAGCGACAGCCGTGATTACGCCATCGCCGCTTACCGTCGCTACCCCCGGACAATCGGTGCAGTATCTCAAATGATTGGTGTGGTGAAGCAGTTTCTTTTTCTTTGATACTTTCTTGATGGTCGCTTTGATCTCAAAGGTTTCGCCTACCGCCATCGTGACACTGCTCTTTTTCAGTTTCAGGCTCTTCGGGTTGGTGAATCTGCCCTGCACATTACCCGCAATCGTGTGGGTAAGGGCACTTCTGGATATCACCACATCCTTGCCTCCGACTTCCTGAACGGCCACCACATAAAACTTGTAAATATGCTTTTTCTTCAGGCCTGTCTTGGTCCAGGTGAGCTTGTCTGCCGTAACCGACTTCACCTTATCCGCGATATAGGTATCTTCTCCCGAGTTGCACTTGGCGAAATAGATGTCATATCTGTCCGCTCCCTGGACTTTGTTCCAGGTTACTTTGATTTTTTTCTTGCCTTTGCTGATGGCCTTTGCAACGATAATGTTCTGATAGGCCGGTTCGACTTCTATATAGTATTTCGCTTCGGAAGGAAGCGCGTAATCTTCGCCTTCCACTGCCGAAATGATCCACTTGACCTGATCCGTTTTCTTGACATCAAGGCTGGTCCAGTCATAGTTCTCGTCCTGTGTCACGACTCTGACCTCTTCGTTGTCGTCAAGAAGATATTCGGTTGCCTTGAGATTCAGTTTGGTATCATCGCTGACCGTCAGATTGATCTGATATGTCTTATCCAGAGGGAGTCTCAGCCAGTTTCCGTTATCGGATGTGGTGATTCCGATCCACTCATCTGATCTGGTCGTGAGCTTGCCATCCTTAAATGTGGCAACGGCCTTGCCGTCAGTCTCTACGGTTCCCGTTACGGATACGCCCTCCGGCTGGTCGATGTATATTCGCCTGTAGCCCGCGTTCTGCGCAGCGTTTGCCTTGACCGGATCTCCGTAAGACGGATCCGCCGATCTCAGCCAGGATAAGATGACTTCGTTGGTGTGCGGTCTCTGGAAGCTTCCGATATTGCCCGCAAACGTGGCCAGGTGCTTGACCTGCTGCGTAACGGTCTCAAAACTGATGACCTTATCTGTCTGCGCGGTGTCATAGAGCGCCACATATCCAATCAGCCTCGTCAACGCCTTGCCCTCTTCGATGCTGGTGATTTGATCAAAGAGTTCCTGATCCTCCTCAGGCAGCCCGGCTCTGGTCAGACCATCAGTCATGATTTCTGTATAGAGGATCGCGGTGATGGCATTCGTGAGGATCTTGATATCCGCCCAGTTGGAAGCAGTATTGAGCGTATGTTTCAACTGGTAAAGTTCCGTCTTCAGTTCCTCCGGAACCTCCTCACCGGATTCTTCAAGCTCCGCGATGAGCTCTTCCAGACGCTCTATCGCGCCGTTGATCTCCGCTACGGTTTCTTCGTCAAACGTCGTGTTGGAATATCGATCCACCATGTGATCGATGTAAAGGAACGCAACCATCGGGACGGTATAGCGGCTCTCCTTAAATGCCGCAGCGAGGCTTTCCTCTGCGCCCGCATGGGACTTGATGTATCCGATCAGATGCGACAGCGCATCCTGCTGGCTGCTTTCGTAATAGTTCGCCCTCGTCCCGATTGCCTTTGCCATTGCCCCTTCCACATGCTTCATGAACTGCGCCTGTGAATCCGGCAGATATGAATGGTTGTCGTCTATAATTTCCAGCTGCCCTTTGGTAATAAACGCCGTAAGATCGATGGTCTTCGGTTTGAAATTATCGGGATCTCCTACTGTAGTGTAGATCTCGTAAATTTTAGGATTGGTGTTCTGCAGGAACGCCAGCATCCTCGTCTTGTTTTCTTCAGAGGCATATCCATAGACCTGGCCGTATCTGGCAAATCCCAGCGGCGCAGGCGGCATTGCGGTAACCACATCGTATGGCTCCAGCAGATTGTGGATATAGTTAAATTTCGGGTCATCATATGCGCCTTCGGTTCCGTTTACCGTCGATGCCGTGTTTGGCGTTCCGAAGGTGTAGCAGTAGAGATTGCCCGGTTCCAGATTGATGCTGTCTCCCAGAACTTCATTTGGACGGTTGATGAGGGCTGCGGCGACCTGATTCATGACGCCCGCTCCGCGGCTGTATCCCGGCGCCCAGACTTTGATGTCGCCTTTGATATCGTATTTGCTGATGTATTCCTTCGCAAAGGCCAGGACTTTCTCTTTGCCGTGACGGAATCCCGCGCTGTCACCTGTATCCTCCGCGGACTCGTTCATGATGAAATTCGCGCCCCACTCTGCCTCATATCCGGCGCATCTCGGCACCAGCGCCAGCAGCGTGTATGTCTTGCCGTTGTCCTCGATGGTCTTATGCGCGCAGGCCGCTCCCATGGTCTCCATGGTCATCTGCTCTTTATAGTCCTGATTCGTATCGAAATCGATGAACCCGTTGTCTTCCAGATAGGTCTTCAGGTTCATGTTTTTGACTGCATAATCCGTCGTTCGCTCCGCGCTGATGGATTCGATCGCCAGCTCGAAAGTCATGGTTGCCAGCTGAGGGTTAAACTCAAGCGAATCACCCTTTAGCAGTTCTTCGTTGTAGATATACGAATCGGTAAGGTCCGTCCCATATTCGTGGGTACCGAACCAGTACTGACCCTTGGTCGACGTCATGTTATCGCCGCTGTCTTCCGCAGCCGCAAAGGCCGGTGTGTACGCAACGGT
>JAUMVD010000070.1 GCA_030530285.1 Bacillota bacterium
CGGTGATTATATCAAAATGAACGACCTAATTACAATTTTACTGTATCACGCCACTATGAAGGGAGTTTTGTGTTACAATATACTCTGTATGAGATTGTACTTTTTGAGTACGAGTATCAAAATATAGTTAATTGGAGGGCAATATAATATGTCGTTTATTGAGGCAATAATTCTAGGTCTGGTACAGGGCCTTTCAGAATTCCTGCCGATCAGCAGCTCGGGGCATTTGGCGTTATTACAGAAATTCTTTGGAGTACAGGCGGACAGCGTACTTTTGTTTACGGTGCTTTTGCATGTGGGTACGCTGGTTTCCGTATTCATCATATACTGGAAGGACATCGTTGAACTGATCGTGGAACTGTGCGCTACGATCAAAGACATCTGTACGGGCAAGGGCTTGAGGATCAATTCCAGCCCCACCAGACGGATGGGTTTTATGATCATCGTGGCCACGATCCCGACGGCGATCATCGGGCTTCTGTTCGAGGACTTCTTCGAGAGCCTTTATTCATCGATCGTTTCGATTGCCATAGGTCTGGTGTTTACAGGGGCGATCCTTCTCATTGCCGAGAGAGCCGGCAAGGAAGACAAAGACGTGATGAATATGAAATTCAGACATGCCGTTTTCATCGGATGCATGCAGGGCATCGCGATTTGTCCTGGTGTTTCCAGATCCGGATCGACACTGTTTGGCGGCCTGATGGCCGGACTGAAGAGAGGATTTGCGGTAAAGTTCGCATTTCTGATTTCCATTCCTTCGATCCTGGGTTCTGTCGTCCTGGAAGCTCCGCAGGCCTTGAGCGAGGGGCTGGATTCCTCCATGGCGCTGGCCATCGTTGCGGGAATGATCGTCGCGGCGATCTCCGGAATCATCGCGATCAAAACAATGATCAGAGTCGTTTCCAACAAACGTCTCGTTGGATTCACCATATATGTCTGGCTGGTCGCAATCAGTGTGTTCGGATACGCGCTGATCACCGGCTGATCAGAAAGAGGGTAAAATGGCAAACACAAAAAGGGGACCCGGAAGACCTCCGGGCAGCAAGAACAAAAACACGAATAAAAGCAAATCCAATGCGAAGCCGAACAATAATAAGCGAACCAGTGTAGAGAAGAGTGTCCAGCAGATCCAGTCTCAGGACGAAGTCAAAGCGACGGTCAAAGACGACATTATCAGCTTCGTGCTGATCGCGCTGGGCATATTTCTCATCGTAGCGCTGCAGACACATGCCGCAGGGGTAGCGGGAGAAGCGATCTCCAAATTCCTCAAAGGCTGTTTCGGATTCGTTGCGTTTTTCCTGCCGTACTACTTTATTGTCTACGGAGTACTGCTGTTTCTCAAGAAGACCATACATACCAGCCTGAAGTCCATCATTTATCTGGTGGTGATCTATCTGATGATCGATCTGATCAACGCAGGCAGGTTCATGGGACCGATCAGCGACGGAGCGGATTTCGAAGGGATATCCATTGCCTACAGCGATGGAATCACGCTGGATGGCGGCGGTGTATTCGGCATGGCCGTAGGCTCGCTGATCACCAAGTGGATCGGCATTTCCGGACTGTATATTCTGTCATTCTTAGTGATATTCATCTTCCTCCTGCTCCTGGTCAATACGCCGATTTCGAGATTCTTTGAGAATATCAAGGTCAACAGACGCAGGAAACAGCTGGAAAAGGCCGAGCTGGCCAAGGCAAAGGCAGAAGCCAAGGCACAGGAAGAAGCAGAGGCGGCAGCAGAGATCCGCCAACAGAGCAGACCTCGCAGAGAGCCGCTCAGGGCTCCGGAGCCAACCCCGCTGGCTAAGCCTATGACCCGCGGACAGCGTAAGATCATGAATTATGTGGCTGAGGAAGAACCGGCCCAGACGCCGCCGGCGCCGAAGCCGATGAATAACGCGGATGCCCGCGCCGCGCAGCTGGATTCCTCGGATTTCATCGAAACTCCATCGAACGAGAATTATGTATTTCCGCCGATCGATCTGCTGCAAAGAGCCAGGACGAATGTAAGCGGAGAAACACCGCAGTCCCTGCAGCAAAAGGCCATGCGGCTGGAAGATACCCTCAGGAGCTTCAATATCGACGCCACGGTAACCAACGTGACCCAGGGACCTACCGTAACGCGCTACGAGGTGCATCCGAACAGCGGCGTCAAAGTCAGAGGCATCAAAAATCTGGCGGATGATATCGCCCTCAATATGGAAGCAAAGAGCATCAGAATCGAAGCGCCGATACCGGGCAAACCGGCAGTCGGCATCGAGATCGAAAACGAAAAGATCAGCATGGTTACCGTCAGGGAGATCATCGCTTCCGATGCGTTCAAGTCCGCTGAGTCCAAGCTGACCTTTGTTGTGGGCAAGGACATCGCGGGCAAAGCCATTGTGGCCGACCTGAAAGCCATGCCGCATCTTTTGATCGCCGGTTCCACAGGATCAGGTAAGTCGGTTTGCATCAACAGCATCATTACCAGCATCCTCTATAAGGCGAGACCAGATGAAGTCAAAATGGTACTCATCGACCCTAAGGTGGTGGAACTCAGCAATTACAACGGTATCCCGCACCTGCTCATTCCTGTCGTGACGGATCCGTCAAAGGCTGCAGCGGCGCTGAACTGGGCTGTGGCGGAGATGGATGAGCGTTACAGGAAATTTGCGGAGCATGAAGTCAGAGACCTTACGGGATACAACAAATACATCGAAAAACAGAACCAAAAGGCGCTGAAGGCCGCCGGCAGAAATAAGAATACAGGGAAAGGCGATGAAAACAGCGGCGCCGTCAGTCTGGAACCTAAGATGCCACAGGTCGTCATCATTATCGACGAATTGGCGGATCTCATGATGGTGGCGCCATCACAGGTGGAAGAGTCCATATGCAGACTGGCGCAAAAGGCCAGAGCCGCGGGCATGCACCTGATCGTCGCTACCCAAAGACCGTCTGTCGACGTTATCACCGGATTGATCAAAGCCAACATTCCTTCCAGAATCGCGTTCGCGGTATCCTCTCAGGTGGACTCCAGAACCATACTGGATATGGGAGGCGCAGAAAAACTGGTGGGCAAGGGCGACATGCTGTTTAATCCTTTGGGCACAGGCAAACCGACCAGAGTCCAGGGATCCTTCATCTCCGATTCCGAGGTGCATAATGTGATTGAATTCGTCAAGACCCAGGGCAAGGCCGATGAGGAAGCGGCCAACGATGTTCTGGACAGAATCAAGAGCGCCAACACGCCTGACGCCGAAAAGGGCAATAAATCAGAATTCGAAGATGAGCTTTTGCCTGAAGCAATCGAGCTTGTCGTCGATACCGGTCAGGCCTCTGTATCCATGCTCCAGAGACGATTCAGGATCGGATATAACAGAGCCGCCAGGATCATCGATATGATGGAGGAAAGACAGATTGTCGGTCCTCAGGACGGCAGCAGGCCGAGACAGGTGCTGATTTCTGAGGAAGACCTCAAAGTTATGCAGGAATCAACAGGAGATATGACGAAAGAATGAAACTGTACATAGAAACATTAGGCTGCCCTAAGAATTTCAATGATTCAGAGGGACTGGCCGGCATATGGGAAAAAGCAGGGGGCAGCGTGACCGCAGATCTCAGCCAGGCGGATGTGATCGTCGTCAACACCTGCGGTTTCATCAACGATGCCAAACGGGAATCCATCGACAGGATCTTCGACATGATCCGGTTCCGCGAAGAGACCTATGGCCCGGGCAGTCAAAAGCCGATTCTGGCGGTCAGCGGCTGTCTGAGCCAGAGATACGCCGGCGAGCTCTTTGACGAGATGCCTGAAGTGGATCTTTTCATGGGCGTCAATGATTACGAACGGTTTCCGGAAATCATCAGCAGCTTCAGCGGCCGTACGACGTATATGAGTTCCTGTCCTGACCGTTTTCGGGAATTTAGCGCCAGAAAGCTTGAGCAAAGCTGCACGGAGACATTGAGAATCGCCGAGGGCTGCAATAACCACTGCGCCTACTGCGTGATTCCGCAGATCCGGGGTGCCTATCGCAGCAGACCCATGGAAAGCATTCTGGCCGAAGCCGGGTCCATGGCAAAGGCCGGCGTCAAAGAAATCATGCTCATCGCGCAGGATGTCACGGAATACGGACGGGATCTTTATGGCAGGCTTTGCCTGCCGGAGCTTTTGCAAAAGCTCTGCCGCGTGGAAGGCATCCGATGGATCAGGCTGATGTACTGCTACGAGGACAAGATCAGCGATGAACTGATCGATATGATAAAAAATGAAGATAAAATCTGCAATTATATAGACATTCCGCTGCAGCACGTATCGGACAACGTTCTGGCCTCCATGAGAAGGAGGTCCACCTCCGCGTCGATCAGAGATACGATCAAAAGGCTCAGAAACGCGATTCCTGACATCCATATCCGGACAACGTTCATTACGGGTTTTCCGGGAGAAACCGAGGAGGATTTCGAAGAGCTGGCCGATTTCGTAGATAGCTGCAGATTCGAACGGCTGGGTGTATTCGCCTATTCCCGAGAAGAGGGGACGCCTGCGGGTGACATGGAGAATCAGATCGATGAAGAGGTGAAACAGGCCCGCGCCGAATCGATCATGAGAATGCAGGTGGATATTTCACGGGAAATCAACGAGGCTAAAATCGGGAAAGTACTGGACGTTTTCGTTGAGGGCATCGATGAAGATGGAGCATACGTCGGCAGGACCGAATACGACGCGCCGGAAATTGACGGGTCTGTGATATTCAGAGATCCTAACGGGGATGCGGACCTGCAAGCCGGTGATTTCGTAAAGGTGGCCATAGAAGATGCTTTTGATTATGATCTAACGGGAACGTTAGTCAGAGAGGTTTGATCATGGAGAACGAAGTAAAGACGATAAAAAACAAAAACTTGCCGAATCAGCTGACCATAGCCAGAATCCTGGCGATACCGGTCTTTATCGGATTTTTGCTGACGGGACACGGCGTGACGGCTACGATCATATTTATTCTGGCCGCCTTCACGGATATGCTGGACGGCAAAATCGCCAGGAAGTATAACCTGGTTACGAATTTCGGCAAACTGATGGATCCGCTGGCAGACAAGCTGCTGACCATGTCAGCCTTTGTATGTCTGGTGGAGCTGGGCGTAATACCCGGATGGATGGTCATTGTGATTCTGGGCAGAGAATTTATCATTACCGGCATGAGGCAGGTGGCCGCTGCAGAAGGCATTGTGATCGCGGCGGGATGGTCAGGCAAGATCAAGACGGTTTGCCAGATGATCGCGATACCGCTTCTCATGCTGAACAACTGGCCGTTCTCACTGCTGCCGTTCCCATGCCCGGCGGACAGGATCGTGCTTTGGGCAGCGCTGATCATGACCATATGGTCGGGAGCTGAATACATTATAAAGAATAAAGAAGTATTTTCGATGAAGAACAAGGCTTAGCGCCTGTTGGAGAACAGATAGATGAAAGCTGCATTGCTTAGTGTAGGAACGGAGCTTTTGCTCGGTGAAATAACGAATACCAACGTCGTATACTTATCCAGAGAACTCAATACGCTGGGGATAGATGTCATGTACCACTATACCGTAGGAGACAACCCCCAGAGGCTGGCGGAGATGCTGGAAATGGCGTTTCTGGACTGCGACCTCATTATCACTACAGGCGGTCTGGGACCGACGCAGGATGATATGACCAAAGAAATCGTCTGCCAGGTGATGGGAGATGAACTGGAACTCAAAGAGGACATTCTGACCGACATCAAAAAACGCATGTTGGCGTACAAAACCCATATGACCGACAACAACATCAAGCAGGCGGAAATGCCGAAGAGAGCGGTCATATTCTATAACGACGCCGGTACGGCGCCGGGATTCGCTCTGGCCAGAACAGCGCCGGATGGATCGGATCGCCGGCAGTACGTGGCGTGTATGCCGGGGCCTCCGCGTGAGATGAAGAGGATGTTTGAAAAATCCGTAAGGCCATGGCTGGAAAAGATGTCAGACGGTGTGCTGGTATACAAGGAACTCAGGATATTCGGCATAGGAGAATCCGATCTGGAGACGAGGCTGCTGCCGCTGATCAACGGGCAGACGGATCCGACCCTTGCCACATACGCCAAGGATGGAGAGTGCTCCGTAAGAGTAGCCTCCAAACGGGAAACTGCCGAAGATGCGGCAAAAGCCGTTGAGGAAATGATCCGCAAGGTAGACGAGATCGTAGGGGACAGCGTTTACAGTCATGATAATGAAGAACTAGTACAGGTCGTAGCTGCAAAGCTTCTGGAAAGGGGAATGACCATTTCCTGCGCGGAATCCTGCACGGGCGGCATGTTCGCCGCAGCGCTGACGGATATTCCGGGGATATCGGAGTGCTTTGACAGAGGCCTCGTGACCTACAGCAACAAGGCGAAGATCGAAGAGCTTGGGGTCAGGCCGGAAACGCTGGAAACCTTCGGCGCCGTAAGCCAGGAGACGGCTCTGGAGATGGCTTCGGGGGTGCGAAGCGTCAGCGGTACCGATATCGGCATTTCCGTGACCGGTGTTGCGGGACCTGGCGGCGGCACAGAGGAGAAGCCTGTGGGACTGGCCTATATAGGCCTTGATATCAACGGCAGGACGAGCTGCCGTAAGATCGACAGGCGCATCAATGACAGACGGAGGAACAGGCAGTACTCGCTTCTGAGCATGCTGGATATGATCAACAGAAATCTTTGATTTCATAAGAATATGATAAGCAGCGGACTGCTGTGCCGAAGATCAGCGCAGCGGTCTTTTTTTTCGAAATAAGCCTTGCCGTACCGGACCCGAAGTGGTAAAATATGGTAAATCAAATGAATTTGAGAAAAAGGTGTTGACGGACTGAGAGTAATAGGTTATTATTAAAAAAGAACAAATGTTCACATGATGGAGGTAAGCCAATGGCAGGGAAAAATAACAATTATATGAATCCACAGCAGATCAGTAAGGAAGACAGAGATAAAGCACTGCAGAGCGCTTTGGACAATATTCAGAAACAGTTTGGCAAGGGCGCGGTGATGAAGCTGGGCGATGACAGCGCCATGCTGAATATCGAGGCCATTTCCACAGGCTCCATGAGCCTGGATATAGCGACAGGCATAGGCGGAGTACCCCGCGGCAGAATCGTAGAAATATATGGTCCGGAATCATCCGGTAAGACGACACTGACACTGCACATTATCGCCGAAGCGCAGAAGAACGGCGGCAGAGCTGCATTTATCGACGCGGAGCACGCGCTGGATCCTGAGTACGCCAGAAACCTCGGCGTGGATGTTGACGAATTGCTGGTTTCACAGCCGGATTATGGCGAGCAGGCGCTGGAAATCGCGGAAATGCTGGTTCGCAGCGGCGCCATTGACGTCATTGTCGTTGACTCTGTTGCGGCGCTGGTACCGAAACACGAGATCGATGGAGCCATGGGCGAAGCCACGGTGGGCATGCAGGCCAGACTCATGTCCCAGGCCCTGAGGAAACTTGCCGGTATCATCAATAAGACGAATACAACCATTATATTCATCAATCAGCTCAGAGAGAAGATCGGCGTCATGTTCGGAAATCCCGAGACGACGACAGGCGGCAGAGCGCTGAAGTTCTTCTCTTCAATGCGAATCGATGTCAGAAGGATCGAGAGCATCAAATCAGGTGATCAGGTTCTCGGCAACAGAACCAAGGCAAAGATCGTGAAGAACAAGGTGGCGCCTCCGTTCAAGCAGGCTGAGTTCGATATCATGTACGGTAAGGGAATCTCTAAGGAAGGAGATGTCCTTGACTGTGCGGTGGACGCTAAAATCATAGAGAAGGCAGGATCCTGGTACAGCTTCAATGGTGACAGGATCGGACAGGGCAGGGAAAACGTCAAAGACTTCCTGACCAACAACCCTGACGTTCTGAGTGAAGTTGAGCAATTACTCTTAGACAAGCTTTACGAAGAAAGACATCCTTCTAAAGACAAGGATGAGCTGGACGGCGTGACCATAGACGAAGACGGTGTCATTATAGAGTAAGCGGAGTTAGCGCTTTGGCAGACGCCGGAAACCGATGAATTGTATCAACTGCTGCTTTGTTTTGAGGTCAGAGCAGCAGTTTTGTATTGCGCTTCATATTTTAGGGAAAATCCCATGAAAAATTGCAGGAAATCCCTTGAAAATATGTAATGTGATAGGACATATGTTACAGAAATAGATAAAAAATGAGAGAT
>JAUMVD010000071.1 GCA_030530285.1 Bacillota bacterium
CGGTGATTATATCAAAATGAACGACCTAATTACAATTTTACTGTATCACGCCAACGTGATATATGAAAGAAGCGTTTGGTAATTTTTTGCTCGCTGTATAGTCCGCCGTCTCCGGAGAGGAAATAAGAAACGCAGATCGCAATGAGAAAGTACATAGCCATTTCCAGGCTGCAGCAGATGGATTCCAGCCCATAGACAAATATGGCTATAGGACAGTTCGTCACAGAAGAAAGGGCTCCGACAATGCCGACAGCAGCCGCCACCGTAGGGTCCAGATCGATAAACGTTCCCACGGCAAAACAGCTGGTAGCGCCGATAAAAATCACAGGGGCGATTTCTCCCCCGCGTATGCCGCATCCCAGCGTAAAGGCCGTAAGCATCAATTTCCACAAAAAAGCCAGCATCGCGCTGTGTCCATCCAGAGCTGAATCCACATAGGTGAATCCGATGCCGTTGGCATTCGTGTGACCGAGGATCTGCGTCAGAGCGATGACCATCACGGTTCCGCAGATTACGCGCAGGTACTTATTCCCGACGAGATTAAACCCCTTGACGGTGATTTTTCTGAACCCGCAGTACAGTCTGGCTACAAGCATGGCCGCAACAGCCACAAGCAGAACTTTGCCTATGATCTGCGCGTCTTCGGGTACTCCGCCTCCACGAAAGATCTCTTCTGACAAACTGGTGTGAAAATCTATGTATTTCACCGGAAACGCGATGGATATCCCCCATGTCAGGAAGCTGGAAATCAGCGCCGGTATCACGTACAGGACCTGCTTTCCTCTCAGCGCCATGACTTCTACGCCGAACAGCGCGCCGGCCAGCGGTGAATTCAGAATGCCGCTGAATCCCGCCGCGACGCCGCAGGCGAGCAAAAGCTCCGGTGATGGCGACAGCTTCTTTAGGAAAGGAAGTTTCCTGCCCATAAATACTGCCAGACCGCCTCCGATCTGCAGCGCAGATCCCACTCTGCCCACGGATCCTCCCGTCAGATAGGACAAACAGGTGCTTAATGCCACCAGGGGAGCGATCCAGATGGAAAGCGGCTTTCCTTCCCGCATATGCTTATACAGAGCGTTCATGCTGAGTTCATCCGAGCGTCTGAAATCGTCATAAAGATAAACCACCACAAAACCGGTAACCGGCAATAAGAAAATCAGCCAGTCATGAGAGTGAAACAGATCATCGCACAGCGTGGTCAGCCAGGCAAAAAAAACACACGCAACGCCGCAGACTATGCCGCAGCACAGTCCCGTGGTTACGCATGTGATCATATTATCCTGTTTTTTGCTTTGGATGTTCTCTGTCATGATAACTGAAGTATATCACAGCATCCCTTTAAAGTGAAATGCCGGCCTTCGGCCGGCAGTGCTTTTGCTTACAGATCCACCTGCATCAGACTGTAGACCGCCACTCTTCGTTCTTCTCTCCTCCTGACGAGGAAATACGCGATCAGCATGGCGATGCCTGTTACGATCCATGTGATCGGATAAATATGCATCAGCATCTCGAAATCGTGGATCTTCAGGAATACGGTAAAGATCCAGGCGATCCTGAGCACGCAGGTACCGATGACCGTTACCAGAGCCGGCAGCGTGGAGTGCCCCATTCCTCTCATGGCCGCGCCGCTGATCTCATAGGACAGCGCGATCCACTGATACAGCAGCACGCACCGCATCCTGATGTACGCCCACTCGGCCACTGCCGCGGACCCGGTGAACAGGGAGATGAAAAACACCCTGCCGAAGTAAAATCCGAAGTTGCAGATCAATGTGGCGATCACCCCTGCGATCATGCACCTGAGATAAATATTCCTGCAGCGTTTCATATCCATGGCGCCGTAATTCTGGCTGGTGAATGTCATGGCCGTCTGCACGAAGGCGTTCAGAACGAAATACGAGAAGTATTCGAAGTTCAGCGCCGCCGATGACCCCGCTATGGCATCCGATCCGAAGCTGTTGACTGCGGCTTGTATGAATACATTTGACAGCGAAAACACCATTCCCTGCACGCCTGAAGGAATGCCGATCTGCAGTATCCTCTTGAAATGTTCCTTGTGGATGCGCAGTTTTCTGAAGTCAAGACGGAATTCTTCTGACTCCTTCATCAGGATTCTGATCAGCATCAAAGCGCTCAATGTGTTGGCCGTAACGGTGGCGATGGCAACGCCGGCCACGCTCATGTGAAACACCGCTACCAGAAGCAGATTCAGGCCCACATTCACCGCGCCCGAAATCGCAAGGCAAATGAGCGGCCTCATGGTGTCGCCTTTGCTCCTCAATATGGACGAGCAGAAATTGTACAGGGACATCATGGGAAGTCCCGCGAAGAAAATACGCAAATACAAAGTCGCCAGATCGATGACATCATCCGGGGATCCCATGGCCTCCAGCATAGGTCTGGATGCGACGATTCCTACAATGCCAAAAGCAACACCGCCAACCAGCGAAATCAGGATCGCGGTGTGCACGGTATCTCTTATTCTGTCAGCTCTGCCCTGCCCCACGTAATTCGCGATGACGACATTGGCTCCCAGCGACAGTCCGATCAGGAGATTGATGATTAAGTTGATGACCGGTCCGTTGCTTCCTACTGCTGCCAGCGCCTGACTGCCGGCAAACTGCCCCACAACAGCCACATCTGTGGCGTTAAAGAGCTGCTGCAGGCTGCTGGTCGCCATAAGCGGCAGGGCGAAGAGGATAATCTTCTTCAGCAGCGGGCCGTGAAGCATATCAATCGCGTTGCTTGAGTTTCTCATTGATAAAGTAGTCTATATCTCCGTCCATTACTGCCTGAACATTACCGACTTCAGCGCCCGTTCTGTGATCCTTGACCATGGTGTACGGCTGGAAAACATACGAGCGGATCTGGCTTCCCCAGGTGATCTGACTGTAATCTCCCTTCAGTTCATTCAGGGATTCCTTTTCTTCTTTTTCTTTGAGTTCCACCAGCTTGGACATGAGCATCTTCATGGCAAACTCTCTGTTCTGTATCTGCGACCGCTCGTTCTGGCAGGTCACGACGATATGCGTCGGCAGGTGTGTGATCCTGACTGCCGAATCCGTCATATTGACGTGCTGGCCGCCGGCTCCGCTGGATCTGTAGGTATCGATTCTCAGATCCTCTGGATTGATCTCTACGGTCGTATCAAAGTCTATTTCCGGTGTTACATCCAGCGAGGCAAAGGACGTATGCCTCCTGCCGGATGCGTCGAACGGCGATATCCTGACGAGCCTGTGAACGCCCTTTTCGTTCTTCAGATATCCGTAGGCGTAATCACCCTCAACCAGAAGCGTTGCGCTCTTGATGCCAGCCTCCGTATCATCGTTCATATCAATGATCTTCGCTTTGAATCCGCGCTTCTCACACCATCTGGTGTACATCCTGAGCAGCATGGCCGCCCAGTCCATGGCCTCGGTTCCCCCGCTTCCGGCGTGCACCGATATGATGGCGTTGTTCTGGTCATATTTATCATTTAACAAAGTCTTTAGCTTCAGGTTTTCCAGGTCGCTTTCCAAAGCTTCCTTTGAAGCCTTTGCTTCATCTGCCATGAGCTCGGCTTCTTCTGATTCACCGCCCTTTTCGGCTTCATCTGCCATTTCCAGCATGACCTGCAGATCCTCCAGCCTGGAAGTCAGGCTTTCGAATTCTCCCAGCCTGTCTTCGATGGACTTTTTTTGTTTCATCACCTTCTGGGCCTGTTCCTGATCATTCCAGAAATCAGGGCTGGCGGTCTGTTCATCTAGACTCGCAAGCTGCGCCCTGAGGCTGTCCGGATCCAGGGATTCACCCGCTTCACGGAGCATCGCTTCCAGCGCCGGCATTTCTCCATTCAGTTCGTCTATCAATATCACTATGCGTTCCTCCCACAGCAGTGCTTGTATTTCTTGCCGCTTCCGCATGGACAAGGGTCGTTCCTGCCCACCTTAGGTGTGTCTCTGCGGACGGTCTCCTGTTTGCGTTCTCTCTTCGGCACGGCCGCCGCCGCAGGTGCGCTGGCCATATCCACATTTCCGCCCGCCGCCTGACGTCTGGCCGCTTCCTCACGCATTTCGCTGTCATCGAATTCGTCCTTATGAGATACGCCCGATCCGATAACATCCTTTCTTTCTGTGGATGTGGTAACCGTTACGTTGTAGCAGAATCTTACGAATTCTTCCTGTATGGCAGCGATCATCAGCTCGAACATGGCGAATCCCTCGTGGGCGTAAGCCGCTGCCGGGTCCTGCCCGCCGAGTCCTCTCAGGCCGATACCGCTCTTCATCTGATCCATGGCGTCGATATGATCCATCCACTTATTATCCACGACTCTGAGCAGGATCATTCTCTCCACCTCACGGATCCTGTCTATGCCGATTTCTTTCTCTTTCTCGTCGTACATCTCGCTGAATTCTTCATAGAGACCGTTCTTGAGAGATTCTTCGTCCATATTTGCCAGATCTTCGGCATCGAATTCCAAAGGCTCGAATCTGCCGGTGATCTTCTGCAGGCCGCTGTTCATCGTCTCGAAATCCCACTCTTCCGGATATTTGGAGGCGATGACGATAGGATCCACGACTTCGTCGATCAGTTTGCGCACCATCATATTCAGGTCTTCACGCAGGTCCTCTCCAAAGAGAACTTTCTTACGCTCGCTGTATATGATCTCACGCTGTTTGTTCATGACGTTGTCGTACTGCAGGACGTATTTTCTGATGCCGAAGTTCCTGCCTTCGACCTTTTTCTGCGCGTTTTCGATCTGCTTGGTGATCATGCCGGATTCGATGGCTTCGTCTTCTTCGACTCCCAGCTTTTGCACGACGCTCTGCATCCTCTCTCCGCCAAAGAGCCTCATGAGCTCGTCTTCCATGGATACGCAGAACTGCGTTTTACCCGGGTCTCCCTGACGTCCGGATCGGCCTCGGAGCTGGTTGTCGATACGTCTGGATTCGTGTCTCTCCGTACCGATGATGCAAAGGCCTCCCAGCGATCTTACCTTCTCCTGTTCGGGAGCTCTTTCCGCCTTATATTTCTCCAGCAGCTCCTGGAACTGTTTCCTGGCTGCCAGCAGTTCCTGATCGTCACTCTGTACGAAACTGGTGGCAAAGGCAATCTGATCCTCGTCATAGCCCAGCTCGGACATTTCCTTTCTGGCCTGGAATTCAGGGTTGCCTCCCAGGATGATGTCTGTACCACGGCCGGCCATGTTGGTCGCTATGGTGATGGCGCCTTCACGGCCTGCCTCTGCGATGATCTGCGCTTCCTTCTCATGGTGCTTCGCGTTCAATACGTTGAACTTCTTGATGCCGCGCTTTCTGAGCGCGTCTGCGATGATCTCGGATTTTTCGATGGATATGGTACCTACCAGAACAGGCTGTCCCGTCTCGTGAGCGGCGATGACTCTGTCTACGATGGCTTTGTACTTGCCTCGTTCTGTCGCATATACCGCATCCTGCATGTCCTCTCTGATGACCGGTTTATTGGTCGGGATGACCACGACGTCCATGTTGTAGATATCCGTGAATTCGCTTTCCTCTGTCTTGGCGGTACCGGTCATGCCGGCGAGTTTCTGATACATTCTGAAGTAGTTCTGCAGTGTGATGGTCGCCAGTGTCTTGGATTCTGATCTGACCAGCACGCCTTCTTTGGCTTCGATGGCCTGGTGCAGTCCGTCGCTGTAGCGCCTGCCGAACATCATACGGCCTGTGAACTCGTCGACGATGATGATCTCGCCGTCACGAACCACGTAATCTACGTCACGCTTCATCATATTGCGGGCTTTGAGGGCCTGCATGACGTGGTGGTTGATTTCCATATTCTCCGGATCCGAGAAGTTTTCTATCTTGAAGAACGCCTCGCATTTCCTGATACCTTCATCTGTGAGGGCGATCTGATTATCCTTTTCTTCTACCGTAAAGTCCCCTGTCTCGGTCTTTGTTTCGTCATCCTTGACGCCGCGAACCAGGGTCCTGACGAAACTGTCGGCTCGCTTGTACATGTCGGTGGACTTGTCGCCCCTGCCGGAAATGATCAGCGGCGTTCTGGCTTCGTCGATCAGTATGGAGTCCACCTCGTCGATGATGGCGTAGTTCAGTTCTCTCTGCATCATCTGTTCGCGGTAGGTCACCATGTTGTCTCTCAGGTAATCGAAACCGTATTCATTATTCGTGCCGTATGTGATATCCGCCAGATAAGCCGCGCGTCTTTCCTGTTCTGTAATGCCGTGGATGACGCAGCCTACCGTCAGGCCCAGGAAGGTATAGAGCTTTCCCATCCACTCCATGTCACGCTTGGCCAGATAATCGTTGACGGTGACCACATGCACGCCTTTGCCTTCCAAGGCGTTGAGATACGCCGGTAGAGTCGCCACCAGCGTCTTACCTTCACCGGTCTTCATCTCGGATATCCTGCCCTGATGGAGGACGATGCCGCCGATGACCTGCACATAGAAGTGTTTCATTCCCAGGGATCTCCAGGCCCCTTCTCTGCACACTGCAAAGGCTTCAGGAAGCAGTGAATCCAGGCTTTCCCCCTCAGCGATTCTCTGTTTGAATTCAATCGTCTTGCCGCGGAGTTCATCGTCCGTAAGCTTTTGCATTTCCTCGTCATAAGCCATGACTTTATCGGCTATCTTTTCGACTTTCTTGACTTCTTTTTCATTCAGATCTCCGAAGATCTTCTCCATAAAACTCATTTAGTACCCTCTTTTCTTTCTGTATTCTCGTTATCCTCATCGCCGCTTATTTCCTCGACGACCAGGTTGATTTCTATCGCTTTCCTGTCATCGGCCTTTGTGACTCTGACCTTGAGTTTTTTGTTATCGATCACTGCCTCAAACTTGTCGTCCTTCTTCGGCAGTTTATCCAGCTGCATGGCCACCCATCCGTTTACCGTGTTGACTTCCTGGATATCTTCATCGATTTCGAAGTAATCCAGGATCTTGGATATGCTGGCGCTGCACTGGACACGGTAGCTTCCGTTTTGCAGCGGCATGATTTCCTTATTGACGATGGCGTCGTGCTCGTCGTAAATCTCGCCTACCAGTTCTTCGATGATATCCTCCATCGTGACGAGGCCCGAAGTGCCGCCGTACTCATCAATGACGATGGCCATGTGGGTCTTGAGCTGCTGCATCTTCCTGAGCAGATCAAAGATCTTCATGGTCTCCGCCACGAACACGACAGGCGTAACGTAATCCGCTATGGAAACATTTCTGCCGACGATGTCGTTGTGAAAATCCTTCTGGTTGATGACGCCGATGATCTTATCGATTTCTTCCTCGTATACCGGAAGTCTGGAGTAGCCTGTTTCCTTGAATATGGCCGCCAGCTCTTCCTGGGTGCAGTCTATGTCCACCGCCTCCATCTCCGGTCGCGGGGTCATGACGTCTTCAGCTGTCAGTTCATCGAATTCTATGGCATTCTGTATGAGTTCGCTTCTCTCTTCGTCAATGCTTCCGCCTGTTTCTGCTTCTTCGACCATGGTCAGAATCTCATCGTCGGTGATCAGATCCTTTTCGTGGAGTTTAAAGAGCTTCACGACGAAATGTTTCCATTTCGTGAAGATAAAATTAATCGGTGTCAGTATCGCCATAAAAAAGCTGATGATCGGGGCGGACCACATGCTGAAGGCCTCCGCCCTCTCCTTGGCTACGTTCTTTGGCGTGATCTCGCCGAATATCAGTACCACGACGGTGATCACAACGGTAGCAACCGTCGCTCCGTATTCTCGGAACAGCTTAACGAACATCACTGTCGCCACGGCAGTCATGGTGATGTTGACGATATTGTTACCCACCAGAATCGTCGTGAGCAGCTTGTCATATTTATCCGACAGAATCAGTACGCGTTCGGCCTTCTTGTTTCCTTCGTTGGCCATGTTCTTGATCCTGATCCTGTTCACCGAAGTGAATGCGGTTTCCGTGGCGCTGAAATACGCGGAAAATATGATCAGAACAATGATCGCGATGATTTGTCCTGTCATGGAACTGTCCATTTACTTGCGTCCTCCCATACATAGCTAAGTATAACACATTATTGATGTCAATGGGGACGGTTCTGCTTGACACACAAAAAAAGTGTGTCTTAATTGTCAAGACATATGTTACACTCTGAGAAATACTCCGACACTACCTG
>JAUMVD010000014.1 GCA_030530285.1 Bacillota bacterium
TCAGCTGTGATATCATGAGTGCGTAAACCGCAATCAGTCAAAAGGAGCAAACGTCATGAAAAAGAAACTGTTATCCGCTCTCATCTGTCTGGCGATGCTGGCGCCATGCACCGCATTCGGTACCGAAGCGGCGGAACCTGCGGATATTCCGGATGCCGACCTTGCTGCCGAAGCGGCCGTAGACGAAACGGCAATGCCGGAATCTACTCCGGCCATTGAGGATCTGGTGGTGGCCTTCAACAACAAAGGCAAGCTGACCACGTTGGACAGGATCGATGAAAACGCATACAACGGATTTCTCTACTCCCTGAAGGACGATGCCGGCAGCCAGGATGTGGCCGAAATGGATGAAAACATCCTGTCCCTGGAAGAAGGCCGGTATGTTGAGCCGGTTGTGGAAAATGAGATATACTCTGCCGATTCGCTGGAGACTATCGAAGAAGTCGCCGATCCTGAGAAAATTGATGTGATCGAGCCAAATTACATCAGTCATCTGGATCTGTGGACCAAGGAAGGCAGCTATAATAAGAAGAACACGAAGAACTATGATCTGATCGATGTGGATCTGCTGTGGGATTACGGCATTACGGCCAGCTCCGTCAAGGTGGCCGTGCTGGATTCCGGGACCGCCGGACTCAAGGGCGGCAAGGTCAAGCACCAGGATCTGAACTATAAGAAAATCCACCGCGCGCCTACCTACGCGTGGAAAAACGACTACTCAAATTACCGCTACAAGGCTTCTTACGGCAACGATGATCACGGGCACGGCACCTTCGTCGCCGGTGAGATCGCCGCCAGAAAAGGCAACAAAAAAGGCGTCGTCGGTCTGGCCCCGGGGGTGGATATCATCTCCGTGAAAGTCGCCAATAAGGACGGCAGCCTTGACGACGCGGACATCATCTCCGGGCTGTATCAGGCAAAGACCATGGGCGCCCAGGTGGTCAACATGAGTTTCTCCAATCCAAACCAGTCTTCACTGGTAGAGGCTGCGGTCAATAATCTGGCATCCAGCGGGATCATTCTGGTGGCCGCCGCGGGAAACAACGGCACCACGGCTTACTCCTACCCCGCCAGCTACAACAATGTATTGAGCGTCGGCGCTGTTGACGAAACCGGTAAGCGAACCGAGTATTCGCAGTACAACAATAAAGTGGACTGCACAGCGCCCGGAAACTACTACGGCCTGAGCCACAAGAAAAAGAACAAGTACCGCTACATGCAGGGAACCTCCATGGCGGCCCCTGTGGTCACCGCCTATGCGGCAATCATCAAATCCGTCAGACCGTCCTATACCATCAGCAACGTCAGGAGCATCCTCCAGACCACGTCCATAGATAAAGGCGCCAGCGGCAAGGACAATGAGTACGGATACGGCATCGTGAACTTCCGGAACATGTATCAAAAGATCTCCGGTACGACGCTTTATCCAAAAGCCGGAAGCGATATCGCCAAGATGATCCCTACCTACACGGCGCGGAACTACGTATACAACGGCTCTGCGAAGAGGCCGGCCTTCAGCCTGTCCTATTTGACCCTGAACCGGGACTACACGGTAGAGTATTCCAATAACGTGGATATCGGCACCGCCAAAATCACAGTCACGGGCACCGGAAACTATACGGGAAAAATCGTGAAGACGTTCAAGATCGTACCGAAAAAGACATCCTTTACCGGCATCTCTTCCGGCAAGGGATGGATGAAGCTGTCCTGGGCCGCGCAGACTGACCATACCACAGGGTATCAGCTGCTCTGCTACTATACCGGCCCTAACGGCAGCAAAGAAAGGGTCAAGCGAGTCAATGTCGCCTCCAACCAGACGACATCCAAGACCGTCAAGAAACTGAAACGAAACAAGATCTACTTCGTCTGGGTCAGAACGTACACCAAGGTCGGCAAGAAAAAATACTTCTCCGAAGTAAGCGACAATTATCATATCGTATTTGTCAACAAGTCGGGAGGCACCTACATTTATCAATGATCCTGCAAACCGCGTGAACGCAGGATGATCAAAGACGCCAGAGTCGCTGCGATTTCCAGCAGAATGATGGCAAATATCGCCGGTATGCTCAGATCGTCTATCTGCAATCCGGCGATGGTGTAGACCGCCATGTTCGGCAGCATCGCCAGGCAGCTGCCCGCCGCATACGGAATATACCTGAGCTTGCGTGCTCCCAGATACATGCTGCAAATATCGTAACTGATGATGCGCATCATGCGCAGCAATATGGTGAAAATAAAATCATTGCCAACATAAACATCCGTAACCGCCTCGAGTTTCGGATGTTTTTTTTGCAGATCTTCGAGGGTTTTGCTCCCCTGTTTCTTTCCGATCAGATACGGCAGCGTCAGCATAACTGCGATGCCGCCCAGGTTTACCGCGATGGCCAGGGGCATGTCGAACAAAATCCCGGATACCGTAAACAGGATCCCCGAGTAGAACACGATGGATAGACTCTTCAGCGCAAAGAGCGCCAGCATAACGAGAATTGCCGCTGCCACATTGTGAGGCGTATAATGCAAAAACTCCCCGATCGTGACCTGATCTCTCACGGCAAAGGCAACGATAATGAGCGCCGCCCACATGGCCGCGCCCAGAACTTTCAGTCTGCTTTCTTTGATCCTCGCTATAATATTCGTTATCGTTTCGTTCATCATCAAGTCATCCTCAGATAGTGCGTCTGATGTCAGTTTATCATTATTTTTTGGTGATTTCACCATTTTTTATCCCCCATGGAGGCTTGCGGGGGGAAATGATAGCGGTTAAAATGACCTAAACGCTTTATCAGAACAAAGAACCGAAAGGCAGCCTATCATGAAAGACATGACGAAAAAACTCATCGCGCTGTGCGCGGCCGCAATGATGATCCTTTGCTTCACGGGCTGTGGCGGAAGCGACAGCACTACAGCGGCAAATGACGGCAATACGCTGGTGTATGGAAGCAACGATTACACGAGGATCAATCCGGCAATCGACGAACACGGCGAGATTAACCTGTTGATATTCGACGGCCTGATGGGACACAACGAAAAGAACGAGGTCGTCCCTGCTTTGGCGGAGGACTATGACCTCGATGAAAGTACAAACACCTACACATTCCACCTGCGGGAGGGTGTCAAGTGGCATGATGGAGAAGACTTTACCGCAGATGATGTAAAGTTCACCATCGAAGCGATCATGAATCCCGACAACGAGTCCGAGATCTTCTCCAACTATGAAGACGTGGAAAACATCGAAGTGGAGGATGCGAACACCATCGCCTTCACGCTCAAAGAGCCAAATGTGGCGTTTCCGGAATACATGACCATCGGCATCCTGCCGAAACATCTTCTGGAAGGCAAAGACATGCAGTCCGATGAATACTTCATGGCTCCCGTAGGTACGGGTCCTTACAAGCTGGACTCCTGGGATGAGGGCCAGAGCATTACCCTCACGGCGAATGAGGATTACTGGGGCGGCGCGCCTAACATCGGCACGATCATCTTTAAGATCGTTCCGGACGATAACGCAAAGGCCCTGCAGCTGGAATCCGGCGAACTCAACTTATCGCAGGTAACACCGAAGGACGCGGCGAACTTCCAGGATAAAGAAGGATTCGATGTTTACAAATTCAAGACATCCGATTACCGCGGCATCATGTACAACTTCAATAACCCGCTCTGGCAGGAAAACAAGGAACTGATCCATGCGTTTAACTGCGCGGTAGACAGAGACGCCATGGTCGAAAGCGTACTTCTGGGCGAAGGCATTCCTGCATATGGACCTCTGGCCAGAAACGAATATAACGACGACAGTATCAAGCAGGAATCCTATGATCCCGCTAAAGCCAAGTCGATCATCGAGGAAAACGGCTGGTCATTAGGTGATGACGGTGTCTACGAAAAGGACGGCAAGAAACTCAGCTTCACCATCAATTGCAAAGAAGGCGATCAGGTAAGAGCTGATCTGGCTGCCATCGCCTGCCAAAACCTGCAGGACATCGGCGTTGACGCCAAGTATGAGGTCAAGTCGGAAATCGACTGGGAAGGCCAGGAAGCTTTCCTCATCGGATGGGGAAGCCCGTTTGACGCAGACGATCACACCTATAAGGTTTTCGGTACAGATAAAGGCAACAATTACAGCGCCTACAGCGACGAAAAGGTAGATGAAGCGCTCACGAAGGCCCGACAGACCAGCGATAAAGCTGAGAGACAGAAATATTACTCTGCATTTCAGCAGGCCATGGTAGACGATCCGGCCTACACCTTCTTCTGCTACTGCGATGTGGATTATGTAAGTAACCTTCCAATAGAAGGAATCACTACCGACACGATTCTGGGACATCACGGAGTTGGTATCTTCTGGAACGTGAAAGACTGGACCATAGAATAAAACTTTAACAATATAAAGCTTAAACCATTGACGAAAGAAATCCTGAGCATCAACAATCTCTCGGTAGTATTCAACACCGATGGAGAAAGAATATGTGCCCTGCGCGATCTCTCCCTGAACATGTATCGGGGAGAGATTCTTGCCGTGGTGGGAGAGTCCGGCTGTGGCAAAAGCGTCCTTTGTAAAACCATACTGGGACTGCTCCCTCGCATTGCGGAGATCACCTCTGGGAGCATCCGGGTCAACGGACGGGACACGGTCGGACTTTCTGATTCTGAGTACTCTTCGATCCGCGGGACGGATATCTCCATGGTCTTTCAGGATCCCATGACATCGCTGGATCCAACGTATACCATCGGCGCCCAGATATCCGAATCCATCCGCATCCATGACAGGCAGCTGCCTGCAGACCAGGTAAGAGCAAATGCTGTGGCGCTCATGGAAACGGTAGGTATCGACCGGGCTTCCGAGCGCTATGACGCGTACCCGTGGATGTTCTCCGGCGGCATGAGGCAAAGAGCGGTTCTGGCCATGGCCCTTTCTCAGGACCCGGATATCCTGATTGCAGATGAGCCCACAACGGCGCTGGATGTGACGATTCAGGCTGAGATTCTGGATCTTCTGATCAAACTGAAAAACGAACGAAATATGGGCGTGCTGTTTATCACCCATGACCTGGGCGTTGTAGCCAGAGTAGCCGACCGGGTCGCCATCATGTACGCCGGCAAAATCGTTGAAATCGGAACGGCCGGGGATATTTTTCATGCACCGGCGCACCCTTATACATGGGGACTTCTTCACGCTCTTCCGGCCTTTGCCAAAGACGGCCGGCTGTTTCCGATACCCGGAAATCCGCCGGTGATCCGGGAAGGGTTCAAAGGAGACGCTTTTGCTGTCAGAAACGAAAACGCCCTTGCCATCGATTATGAGGAAGAGCCGCCGTTATTTGCACTGAGCGATACCCACAAAGCCGCCACGTGGCTGGCAGATTCCCGGGCTCCGAAAATCGCGTTCCCGGACGCAGCGAGGGGCGCGGTAAGCGCAGCGGCAAAAGGCGCGGTTTCGCGTGTTGATGGTCCGGAATCTACTCCGGCCCAAATCCGGCGCCGGACTTCTGAGGCCGTCATCAAGGTCTGTAATCTGTCCCATCATTTCAGGCTGGGCAGGCGGGGAATCGTGAAGGCGGTCCAAAACGTTTCCTTCGATATCCGCAAAGGCGAGGTGTTCGCTCTGGTGGGGGAATCCGGCAGCGGCAAATCCACGCTGGCCAGATGCGTCATGGGACTGTATCAGCCTCTGAACGGCACGGTCCAATACAACGACAAATACATTCCGGACAGGCGCCGCATCGGGTTTGTTTCACAGGACCCCGGCGCTGCGCTGAATCCTAAGATGACGGTCCGCGATATCATCGCGGAGCCTTTGCAGATACAAGGTCTGATCAAAGAGCGCGCGGCTCTCGATGCGCATATCGCTGGCCTTCTGCGTGAAGTGAATCTCGATGAACGCTATATGGACCGATATCCCCCGGAGTTGTCCGGCGGCCAGAAACAGAGGGTCAATATCGCCAGAGCTTACGGCATGGATCCGGGGCTTTTGGTGGCGGATGAACCTCTAGCTTCTCTGGACGTCTCAATACAGGCGCAAATCGTAGAAGTATTCGCGGATTTGCGTGACAAGCACGACACTGCCATGCTGTTTATCGCTCACGATCTGTCTATGGTGAAGTTCATCAGCGACAGAGTCGGCGTGATGTACAGGGGCCGTCTCGTGGAACTGGCTCCTGCCGCGGAGCTGTTTGCGCGGCCGCTTCATCCATATACCAGATCCCTGCTTTCGGCGGTGCCCGTGCCAGATCCGGATCAGGCCGGAGCGCAGTCCGCTGCGCAGGTCAGGGCCCAGTCCGCTACGCAGGTCAATGTGCAGTCTTCTGCGCAGTCCTCGGATGAGGCTCTTTCGTGGACGGAAGTCTCCGAAGGGCATTTTGTTTTGGGAGGTGATCGGCTATGAAAAAGATCCTCCTGATCATTGTGTCCATCTTTGTCCTTTCGATGATTACCTTCGCCATGGCGAGGCTTGCTCCCGGCGATCCGCTGGTATCCTATTATGGAGACCGGGTCGAACGAATGAGCATGGAGGAACGGCAGCACGCCATCGAGAGATTGGGCCTTGACGGCTCGATCCCGGAACAGTATGTGGACTGGCTGAAGTCCGCTCTGCACGGCGACTTCGGCATTTCATTCAAGTATAAGCAGGACGTGATGACCGTCATTTCCGGCAGGCTGCTGAACACCCTGCTCCTTGGCGGCATCGGCTTTCTTTTGACCTTCGCCTTCGCGCTGCTGCTGGCGGTGCTATGCGCGTATAAAGAAAACACTCTGCTTGACCGGGTGATATGCAAGGTCGGCACGATCACCAGCTGCATCCCGGAGTTCTGGCTTTCCCTGGTGCTCATCCTCCTCTTTGGCGTGACGTGGCACCTGCTGCCGAGCAGCGGAGCCTACGCCCTGGGGATGTCCGGCAGCATAGCAAGCAGAGCCGTTCATCTGATATTGCCGCTTACTGTGGTGGTGCTCAGTCATCTGTGGTATTACGCATATATGCTTCGAAATAAACTGCTGGATGAAACCCGGCAGGAATATGTCCTTCTCGCCAGGGCCAAGGGCCTGAGGCGGCGTCAGGTCATGTGGAGGCACTGCGTCCGCAATCTGATCCCGACACTGATTTCGATTATGGCGATTTCCGTCAACCACATCATCGAGGGTACGTATATTGTCGAGATGGTGTTCTCCTACCCCGGCATCGGCACCCTCTGTTTCGAAAGCGCCAAGTACCACGATTATAATATGCTGATGATTCTGGTGATCATCACCGGTGTGATCGTCATCGTCGGAAATGTTCTGGGGCAGGCGGTCAGTGAACATATTGACCGGAGGCTTGAAGCTCCCGGAGAACTGATGGAGGTGCAGGATGAAAGATCTGTTTAGGGTCGTCGGGCCTGACTACGCTCCGTCAGGAGAAATCAGACTAAAAAAACGAAGCCGCCTGGATCGATTCCCGAAGGCAGCTTCTGTTATCCTGCTTCTGATTCTTATCGGCTGCGCAGGCTGCGACCTATTCGCCGGCGGAGATCCGTCAAGAATGATGCTGGATCAGGTCAATACAGCCCCCGGTGCTGACCACTGGTTCGGCACCGACACTCTGGGCCGCGATATCTGGTCCCTCATCTGGCACGGAGGCAGGAAATCTCTGTTCATCGGCGCGTTGGCAACGCTGATCACCACCGTCATCGCGGTGATTTACGGTACGATCAGCGGGCTCGCCGGCAAGACCGTCGATAGTCTTATGATGCGATTTACTGAGATACTGCTCAGCATCCCGTCCATATTGTTAGTGGTTTTCATGCAGGCGGTCATCGGCCAGCGCAATGTAGTCGGGATATCGATCATCATCGGCATCACCGGCTGGATGAGCATCGCCAAAATGGTGCGGACCGAAGTCCGTAAGATACGCCAGTCCGACTATGTCCTGATCTCCCGGATGATGGGCGGAGGCTTTTTCCATGTGCTCAGAAAGCACCTGGCGCCTAATTTTATCAGCACCATCATGTTCATGGTCGTCATGAGTATTCGCTCCGCTATCGTATCCGAGTCCACCCTGAGCTTTCTGGGCATCGGCCTGCCGGTAGAGATCATCACATGGGGCAGCATGCTTTCACTCTCAGAAAAAGCGCTCCTGACCGGATCATGGTGGATCATTATGATCCCGGGAGTTTTCTTGGTGGTGACACTGCTCTGCATCACATCTCTGGGCGAATACGTCCGCGGGAGCAAAGCGACACCGCACGGAAATCTCTAACGCCTTACGCTTCTGTTATGCTTTTGATATAATCATCGATTTCCGCGAAGTCGATTTTCAGTGCGCCGTCAAATATCGAAACCGGCACGGTATCTCGTATGCCATAGATGACCGACCGCTCATTTTCGAAGTCATTTACCAGCACCCTGCCGCCATCGTAATCAACGAACCAAAGCTCCCTGACGCCGGCATCCCGGTAGTCGTCCAGCTTCACGGTTCTGTCGTAGGCTGCCGTGGAAGGTGACAGGACCTCAATGATGAGATCCGGCGCCCCCTGGATCTTGCTCTCCTGCAGGATGCGCTTGTCGCACGCTACATAGATGTCCGGCTGAACACTGGTCAGGCTGTCCGGCATCAGTTCCACATCCACCGGTGAAACTCCTGCAACGCAGCTCCCTCCATTGGCTCTGATAAACGCTCTGATCACCGCGAAGAGTTCTCCGACGATTTGCTGATGCACCAGGGTTGGCGTTGCCAGAGCATAGATTCTCCCCCGCACGATCTCGACTCTGATATCATCGGGAAAGCACGCATAATCCTCACAGGTGTAACTTCCGTTTCTGGGATCCCTCACCAGTTCGTCAAAGGTCATCTGCCGGAATCTGCTTTCACTTTTTGGTTCTGAAGGATATCTCGGATATATTTTACCGTTGATGATTTCAACGCTGGCATATTCCGGGAAGGTATCGTAATCTTCTGTCGTATACGAATCGTCATCCACATCGTAGATAAACGGGAGCTCCCTGACCTCATATGCTCCCCCGAGGCCCCTGCCGGGCGGCTCCTGCGCAAAGGCCCTTTCAAGTCGCCGGAGCGTTTCGTATCTGGGACTCTTCACGTCCCCGCTGAAGATCTTTTTGACTGTGGCGATGGATACCCCTGCCATGCGGGCAATCATCTCATAGGTGTATCCCATCTCTCTCTTTTTATCTCTCATGTCCTGAATATTCATATTCGGCCCCTTTCTTTATCCTTTTATTATACTTATTTTATCCCATCGTGCATCCACTGTCAACATCCCGCGCAAGAAACGCTTCCATTTATTACCAGTTCACAGCGTCATTATAAACTGGAAATTTATGGAAGTCAAGTGTTCCCACCAAAAAACCGCCCTGTTGCGAGCGGTTTTTTACTCTATGATAGTTGTTCTCTGCCGCTGCCCTTACAGACTCTTTGCAAATGCGCGGATCTCCTCCAGCTTCTCTTCACTCTGGTTCTCATCGCCAACCGCGGTGATCACGCCGGCATCTTCCATTCCGGTATATGCCAGATATCCCTTATACTGTCCCATCGGGCCATCATACACGCCAGGGGATGCTGAGCTCAGCAGCATCGCGGCTGCAGTATTCCTTTTATATATACCCTCTCAGGTATGATGTCGTGAATACGATATGGATCCATCTCGAACGGATTCTCCTCCAGAACGACGAAATCCGCGTCTTTGCCGGCCTCGATGGACCCGACTCTGTCCTCTATGCCAAGCTGCCTGGCGCCGTTTATTGTATATCCTTCGATCGCCTGTTCCAGCGTCAGTTTCTCGTCTGCAGGCGGGTACACAGGCGCCGTTCTGCCATCGCGTCTGCCGCCGCTGGTCTGCCGACCGTAGTCCGGATCCTGTCTCGTGATCCCGACCTCCATTCCCCAGAAGGGACTCCAGTGCTCCAGCCTGTGCAGCTCCACTTCATCAGAACTGAGTGACACCGTTGCGCCGGTATCGAACACCGATCTGGTCTGCAGGGTCCGCAATCCCCGCTCCTCTCCCAGCAGCTGCTTCATGTTGTCCGGATCGGATCCGCAGTTTCCGCCGTTCCAGCTCGGAGTGAAATTCGCCACGATCCCCAGCTCCGCAAACCGCTTGATGTCTTCCGCTCGCAGCACTTCATCGTGGGCGCAAGTGACCGTGATGCGAAAGTCTTCCCCATCTCCTGCCGCCGCTTCACCCTTGAGAGTCTGTACGCAGTTCATCACCCGCCTTACCGCCGCTTCACCGACGGTGTGCAGATGGAAGTCGATTCCCTCGCGGTTCAGTTTACGCATGAATGCCAAAAGCTCTTTCTCTGAAATCAGCATTCCCCCGCATGTCCCGGTGTCCGCATAAGGTTCCACCATGCATGCGGTATGGATTCTCTGAGTTCCATCGTACATCATCTTCATGGTGTCGATGTGAATGTTTTCCGTCTCGTATTCGGCCTCATATTTCTTAAGCGCATCGATTGCCCCGTCCACCATATCCGGACGCCATAACATGTGGCACATGAACATGCGGACAGGTATCCTGCCCTCTTCATCCATTTCTTTGAAGGTGCTGAATATCAGGTCTTCTTCTGTCATGTTGCCGGCATCGAATATCGTCGTCACGCCCCGGGAAATCAGATAGCTTATGAGCTTGGTGATGCCGCTCTTAAGCTCCTGCTTCGAAGGCGTTTCGATGCCCAGTATCGGCACCATGGTCATCTCGGTTATGGTCCCGTTCAGTCTGCCGGCGGCGTCCCGCTCATACCTGCTGAGCCCCGGCGCGATATCCGCTTCATCTTCCCCGATCTTAAAATATCGCAGCGCCGCCGAATTGAGAATCGCGCTGTGACATTCCTCCTCCACCAGGATCACCGGTCTGAATTTGACGATCTGATCCAGATCATCTCTGGTAATCGGGTCATCCTTCAGGATCTCCACCTTGCCGTAGAACATGGCGTAATACAACCGAAACGGGTGTCTCTTCACCAGCGCTTTGAGCTTTGCCAGCACCTCGGCCTTTGACCGGCAGTCGTACATGGGCATGGATTCATCATCGTCATCACCGCCCAAAAATACGCTCATGGCGATATGCGCGTGCGAATCGATGATCCCCGGCATGACGAATTTGCCGCCGAGATCCAGCACTTCCATGTCCTTCCCGCAGGCGTCTGCTTCTTCATTGCTTCCAACCAGCGCGAATTTGCCGTCTTTGACCACAAAGGCTTCGGCCCATGGCCGGTCCATATCCTGTGTATATACTCTGGCGTTTTTTACCGCATACTCTTTCATAACTACTTCAGCAAGCCTCCCACAAGCACGAAATGATCCGGCAGCTTGCCCTCTTCGATCCATTCAATCTCTACGCCGCACAGCTCGGAAATCGTCTTGCCGACATTTCCTCCCAGCGCCTCGATGGAATATCTCATGCGATCCTGATGTCTGCAGGGCTCCCCTTCAGGTTTCGTGCATCTCTCACAAAGGCTGCAGGATCCCGCTGACAGAGATATGCTCCCAGGATATTCGGCTTCCATTTCGTACAATTCTTCTGCCACTCTGGCTTTGACCTCTCTCAGAGCGTCTGTCATCTCTTCTTCCGTTCGGTCTCCCGTGAAATTCAGACGATACCCTATGACCATCAGTTCTTCGTATCTGCCCCAATATTCCAGCGGATGAAAAGCAAAAGGCGGGCATGACCAGATTGTGTTGTAGTTCGGACAGGCTTTGCAGCATTCTAAAAAGCCCTTCACGTCAACAAAGTCTTCCACGTAAGTCTCAACATCGATGCCGGCCTCAATTCTGTCAAGTGTATATTCCATAACTGTCCTCCCTCCAGAATTGTATCACGATGGCTGCGCATCATCAATTAAACTCATAGGAAAGGCGGCTTGCCCGTACTACGCATGCCGCCTCCCCAGCAGAGATATTATATGGTTGGTTGTGAATGTCAAATGTTATTTACATCCATCCCGAATATGGCCTTTGCATGACAGCGCTGTGCATCCACTTGATCAGCGTGATGAAATCCTTCAATCGAACTGCCGGTGATATGAAATTTTTTGATGTAACTAATTACAGTGACACAGTTATACTTGAATAACTGTGTTTTTATTTGTATATTTACAGTATCAAGTTAGTCAATTTTTTATCAATGATGTCAATGATGAGGTAGTTAAGAATGAGCAGATTAGAATTCAAACAAAAGAGCCAGGCTCAGAAAGAGGTTGAGGCGCTTTACGGTGACATCCAAAGACGTGTCATCGCCAGCCCGCCAAGTCAGTGTCAGGTCGACATGACCTGTTCCTTTCTCAAGCTCTGTCAGGCACAGTCATGCGGTAAATGTGTGCCGTGCAGAGTCGGTATCTATCAGATGATTCAGATTCTGGAGAAGATACTGGATATCGATGAACCGAGTTCAACTGAAGACCTGATTTTGCTGCAGAAAACCGCAGAAACCATTCGTGACTCATCAGATTGCGCCATCGGATGGGAGACGGCTGAGATCGTGCTGAAGAGTCTCCAGAGCTTTGGGGAAGATTACATGTCCCATATCGAGCGCAAACGTTGTTCCGACAGCGTAACGGATCTCAGAAATACTGTTCCTTGTGTATCCAAGTGTCCTGCGGAAGTCGATATCCCGGGATACATTTCTCTCATCAAAGCCGGCAGGTATGATGACGCCGTTAAACTGATCCGAAAGGACAATCCGTTCCCTACCGTATGCGCGCTCATCTGCGAGCACCCTTGCGAGGGACACTGCAGGAGAAATATCCTGGATGCTTCCATCAACATCCGAGGACTTAAGATGTTCGCTGTAGATAACTGCTCAGACGTGGTCCCTGTGCCTGAAAAAATGCCTGAGACCGGCAAGAGAATCGCCATCATCGGCGGCGGTCCGAGCGGACTTACCGCAGCGTATTATCTCTCGCTGATGGGTCACAAGACCAAAGTCTTTGAGCGCAGAGCGCAGCTGGGCGGAATGCTCCGCTACGGTATCCCGAGCTACCGTCTGCCGAGACACCGTCTTGACTGGGATATCCAGTCCATACTGTCTGCAGGCGTAGAAGTGGAACTGAATGCCGACATCAATACGGAAGAAGCGGTCAATAAACTGATGAAGGAATTCGACGCGGTATTCGTCGCTATTGGCGCCCATAACTATAAGATGATCGGCATCGAAGGCGAAGAGAGCAACGGCGTTCTTTCGGCGGTGGATATGCTCCGCGGCATCGGAGACGATAAGATGCCTGACTTTAAGGATAAAAGAGTCGTCGTCGTGGGCGGCGGCAACGTTGCCATGGACGTGGCCCGTACCGCCATGCGTCTCGGCGCTGCCCACGTTGACATCGCATACAGAAGACGTAAGATCGATATGACTGCCCTCCCGGAAGAAATCGACGGTGCAATCGCCGAAGGCTGCCGTTTGCTGGAGCTCAGAACCCCGGTCAGAATCGAATCGGATGAAGACGGCAACGTGAAGGCTCTCGTGGTACAGCCTCAGAAAGTCGGTCCTTATGATTCCTCCGGCAGACCGAAATCCTTCCCTGCGCAGAAGGAAGAGCAGGTTCTGGAATGTGACATCGTGGTTGGCGCAATCGGCCAGGAGATCGATTCGGAAGTATTCGAAAAGGCCGGCGTCTCCGTTCTCTGGAAGAAGCTCAACACCGATGAATCCATGGCTGTGGAAGGCATGGAAGGCGTCTTCGCCGGCGGAGACAGCGTAACCGGACCGTCAACTGTCATCAACGCCATCGCCCAGGGCAGAGTCGCTGCGGCGAACATCGACAACTATCTTGGTTACAACCACGAGATCAAAGTGGAACTGGATATCCCTGAACCTGAACTGGATGACTACATCCAGTGCGGCAGATCCGAACTTTCCAGCAGGTATCCGGATGAACGAAACAGAGACTTTGACGGCTTTGAAAACGGGCTTCTCCTTGAGGAAGCGATACAGGAAGCCAGCCGCTGCCTGAGATGTGACTGCAACAATCTCGGCGCTTTCAGAGGAGGGAGGCATACATCATGGTAAATGTTACGATAAATGGACGAAAAACTACAGTTCAGCAGGGAACTACGATACTCAACGCCGCAAAGGCCGTAGGCGTAGAGATCCCGCACATCTGTTACTGGGAAGGTCTGAACGATATCGGCGCCTGCCGAATCTGCGTCGTGGAGCTTGAAGGCAAGGACAAGCTTGTCTCCTCCTGCAACACGGAGGTGGAAGAAGGCATGGTGATCTACACCAACAGTCCTAAGGTCAGACAGTCTCGCAAGATCAACATCCAGCTCGTGCTGGCGGAGCATGACTGCAAGTGCGCCACCTGCCCTCGAAGCGGCAACTGCGCTCTGCAGAGCATCGCCAGAGACCTGGGCGTTGTCGGCACATCCTTTGAGAACAATGCCGATGATTACCGATGGGATGATTCATTTCCTCTCATCCGAAACGCGGCAAAGTGCGTCACCTGCCTGCGCTGCGTTCAGGTCTGCGACAAGATCCAGAACATGAACGTCTGGGAGAAGCTGGGGTCCTCATTCAGGACGACTGTCGGCGTTACCGATGGCGTTCAGATCCGAAACGCGCACTGCACCCTTTGCGGACAGTGTATTACGCACTGCCCTGTGGGCGCTTTGAGTGAGAGAAATGATACCGATAAGGTGCTGGATGCTCTGGCGGATCCGGAAACGATTACGATGGTGCAATTCGCGCCTGCAGTCAGAGTCGCCTGGGGTGAGAAAATCGGCATGAATCGTGTGGAACAAACTACCGGCAAGCTGGTGGCCGCCCTCAAGCAGATCGGCTTCGACTATGTATTCGACACCGTATACACCGCTGACATGACCATCATGGAGGAAGGCAGCGAACTGATCCAGCGGCTGGGCAATAAAGCTGAGCACAGCTGGCCGATGTTCACATCCTGCTGTCCGGGATGGCTGAGATTCGTTCAGCTGGAATACCCTGAACTGATTCCGAATCTGTCCACTGCCAAGTCGCCGCAGCAGATGTTCGGCGCCATCAGCAAGACATACATTGCGGAGAAAATGGGCATTGACCCTGCGAAGATCGTCTCCGTTTCAATCATGCCATGCACCGCGAAGAAATACGAATGTGATGAGCATACGCTGAAGGATTCCGGCTTCAAGGATGTCGACGTGGTTCTCACCACCAGAGAGCTGGATAACCTGATTTCCATGGACGGCATCAAAGCTGCCCAGCTGCCTGAGGCGCCATTCGATGATTTCTTTGGCGAGGGCACGGGCGCAGGCGTCATCTTCGGCGCTACCGGCGGCGTAATGGAAGCCGCATTACGATCCGCTTACTTCCTCATCACCGGAGAAAACCCTCCGGTCAACGCCTTCCAGAACGTCCGCGGCATGGACGGATGGAAGGAAGCCACCTTTACCGTAGCCGGCATCAAGCTGCGCATCGCCGTAGCCAACGGCCTGGGCAATACGAGGAAGCTGATCGAGGCCATCAAACGCGGTGATGTCCAGTATGATTTCGTTGAGATCATGGCCTGCCCTGGCGGATGCTCCGGCGGCGGCGGTCAGCCTATCCACGATGGAACGGAAATGGCTGCCCTCAGAGGAAATGAACTGTATAACATCGACAATACTCTGGACATCCGATTCTCACATGAAAATCCAACCGTTATCATGTCATACAAAGAGTATTTCGGCGCTCCGAATTCCGAAAAAGCTCACCATCTGCTCCACACAGATGTTTCAACATGGAGGCTGTAATGGCGGAATACAACAGTACATCAACAAAGGCAGAAGAATTTATAAATGATGCTAAGATCAGGCAGACTCTGGCCTTTGCCGAGGCTCATAAAGATGATCTGGAATTGATGAACGCTATACTGGAAAAAGGCAGAGAATATCGCGGTCTCTCATACGCAGAGGCCGCGACTCTGCTGGAATGCGAGGATCCCGATATCATTCGGCAGATTTTCGATCTGGGCAAGGAGATCAAGGAGCATTTCTACGGCAACCGAATCGTTATGTTCGCTCCGTTATATCTGTCCAATTACTGTGTCAACGGCTGCGTTTACTGTCCATATCACGGGCAGAATAAAACCATTCCGCGAAAGAAGCTGACCCAGGATGAAATCCGCCGGGAAGTCATCGCCCTGCAGGACATGGGGCACAAACGTCTGGCGATCGAAGCCGGGGAACACCCCGTTGAGAATCCCATCGAATATATCCTGGAGAGCATCAAAACCATCTACAGCATCAAACATAAAAACGGCGCGATCCGCAGAGTCAACGTCAATATCGCGGCAACCACTGTTGAAAACTATAAAAAACTCAGGGATGCCGGAATCGGCACATACATCCTGTTTCAGGAAACATATAACAAGGAAGCTTACGAACAGCTTCATCCTGCGGGTCCAAAGAGCGACTACGCCTACCATACCGAAGCGATGGACCGCGCCATGCAGGCCGGCATAGACGATGTGGGCTGCGGCGTGCTCTATGGCCTGAACAACTATAAATACGACTTCGTCGGCATGCTGATGCACGCCCACCACCTGGAAAAGACCTATGGCTGCGGACCTCACACCATAAGCGTGCCGCGGGTCCGTCCTGCAGATGATATCGACCCCGATGCCTTCGACAACGGTGTTCCGGATGATGTCTTCAAGCGCATCGTGGCGGTTCTTCGCATCGCCGTGCCGTATACCGGCATGATCATGTCGACTCGCGAAAGCGCAAAGACCCGGCGTGAATGTCTGGAAATCGGCATCACCCAAATCAGCGGAGGCAGCAGGACCAGCGTCGGCGGATACATGGATGAACTGGATGAACGCGGTGGATTCGATTCTGAAGACACCGCCCAGTTTGATGTAGAGGACAGGCGTACCCTGGGCGAAGTCGTAAGCTGGCTGATCGATCTGGGCTATGTCCCGAGCTTTTGCACGGCCTGCTACAGAGAAGGCCGAACCGGTGACCGGTTCATGAGCCTGCTGAAGTCAGGACAAATCGCCAATTGCTGTCAGCCGAATGCGATGATGACACTGAAGGAATTCCTGATTGACTATGCCGATGAGGAAACCAAAGCCAAGGGCGACGCACTGATTGAAGAAAAACTGACCCTCATCCCGAACGAAAAAGTTCGCGAATTGACACGTCACCACCTCGCCGAAATCGAAAAAGGCAACCGCGATTTCAGATTGTAATAAAGACATGATCATGGTTAAAAAAAACCTGACAACCGATGACGGACTGCTGAGCCTTCTCTCCGGCAGCGATGATGAGGCTTTGTTCGCAGAGGCCCGCCGCATACGCGAAGAAATCTATGGCGATGCGGTCTATTTGCGCGGGCTGATCGAATTCACGAATTACTGTAAGAACAATTGCTGCTACTGCGGCATTCGCGCAGGCAATGCGAAACTGCCAAGATACCGTCTGGATAAAGAAACGATCTTAGATCGGTGTCGATTGGGGTATTCTCTCGGATTCATGACCTTCGTCCTTCAGGGCGGCGAGGATCCCTATTTTGACGGCCCCAAGGGCGACGACCGGCTGTGCGATATTGTATCGGCGATACACGATGAATTCCCGGACTGCGCCATCACGCTGTCCGTGGGCGAGAGATCAAGGGAAAGTTACAAACGGCTGCGTGACGCCGGTGCGCGCAGGTATCTGCTGCGGCAGGAGGCGGCTTCCGCAGAGCTGTACCGCAGGCTCCACCCTGCCGAAATGCTCCCGGAAAACAGGCTGCGCTGCCTGTACGATCTCAAAGACCTGGGCTATCAAGTCGGGGCGGGCCTTATGGTCGGCGTTCCCGGGCAAAGTCTGGAGCATCTGCTGGAAGACCTGAAATTCATGCAAAAGCTTCAGCCGGATATGATCGGCATCGGGCCGTACCTCCAACATGCGGATACCCCGCTGGGGAAGCTGGAGGACAGCGCGGAGCAGCGCCGGGACAGACTGCAGCTCACACTGAGATTGCTGGCGATCCTCAGGCTCCTGTTCCCTTACGCGTTGATCCCATCAACAACAGCCCTCGCCTCCATCGATCCGGCAGGACGCACGCTGGGTCTGAGGGCCGGCGCCAATGTCGTGATGCCTAACCTGTCTCCGGCGACAGTACGTGATAAATATACGATCTATGAAAACAAGCTGTCTTCGGGCGCCGAAGCGGCGGAGCAGAAACTTGCGTTGGAACAAATCGTGTCAGGCGCAGGATATCAAATCGTATCGGATATTGGAGATGTGAAGCGAGGATAAGCCAAATGAAATCAAGTACACCACGATCAAACCGACTGCATATCGGAATATTCGGCAGGAGAAACGCCGGTAAATCTTCTTTGATCAACGCCCTCACCGGACAGGAAGCTGCTCTGGTTTCGGATGCTCCCGGAACGACTACCGATCCGGTCTTCAAGTCCATGGAGCTTCACCCTGTCGGACCTGTCGTGTTTATCGATACGGCGGGACTGGATGATGAGGGCGAGCTGGGAAAACTCCGCGTTGCCAGAACGAATGACGTCATTTCCAAGACCGACCTGGCGATACTCGTCATGGATGCTTCCGCAGCGGACGACACCTTCGAAAGGAAACTGCTGCAGAAATTGCAGGAAGCAGATGTTCCGGTCATCACCGTGAAGAACAAATGCGACCAGCTGAGAAATAGCGAAATTCCCGCTTCAGCAGAAGGCTGTGTTTTCGTCAGCGCTCTGACGGGAGAAGGAATCGACCGTCTCAGACAATCTATCGTTGCGGCCGTCTCAGAGGAAAACGCCCCGGATCACGACGCCAGCCACTCCCTCCTGGGAAGTCTGGTCAGTACCGGCGACCTGGTTCTGCTGGTGATGCCGCAGGATATCCAGGCCCCAAAAGGCCGTTTGATCCTCCCGCAGGTACAGACCATCCGCGAACTTCTGGACAGAAACTGTTCCGTCATGTCCACCACTTCCGCAGGCCTGAAGTCCGCGCTGGATTCTTTGAACCGCGCGCCGGATCTGATCGTAACCGATTCTCAGTGTTTCGGTGAAGTATATAAACAAAAGCCAGAGCAAAGCGCTCTGACTTCGTTTTCGATTTTGATGGCTGCCGCCAAAGGCGACATCAACGCCTTTGTTGACGGCGTTTCTGTCATCGATAACGCCAGGACCTCTCTGGCGCAAGGCGGCATGCCTTCTCCGCTGCGCGTTCTGATCGCGGAAGCCTGCACTCATGTGCCTCTTAACGAAGACATCGGCAGCGTGAAAATCCCGCGGATTTTGCGCGAGGCCTTCGGTGATCAGGTGACCATCGATTCCGTGCGGGGAAACGACTACCCGGATGCAGATGGACTGAAAGAATATGATCTGATCATCCACTGCGGCGGCTGCATGTTCAACCGCAAGGCCGTCTTAAGCCGCATCGCCGCGGCAAAGGCCGCCGGCGTTCCCATCACGAACTATGGGATCTTTCTGGCTAAAATGGCCGGGATCCTGGATAAAGTCGACCTTCCGGAATAAGGGGACGGGTCACTGCCCGCGTTTACCACTGGCGTGATTCGCCGAATCCTGTCTTGTAGCCGAGGTTTTTCAGGTCTTCATCCATGATGTCGTAGCCCATTTTGTACGCGTCGAGGTTGACTGCTGCGATACTGGCGTTGAAGTTGTTCTTGATTTCCTCTTCTACTGCCGGATAGTGCACCTTAGGCATGAGCCTGGTCAGCGCACCCAGCGCGATGATGTTTACGACGAAAGGCTTGCCCATGTCCTCGGCACGCTGCGTTGCCTGTATTCTGTAAACATTCGGTCTGTCTGATTCCACCAGTGTGCTGTTGATGAGCACGACTGCGTCGTCCTTGACCGTATCTATGTATTTATCATATCCTACCTGGTTCAGCGCGACGAATACGTCAGCTTTGTTGACCTTCATGTAGTCGATTTCTTTATCCGATATAACGACTTCCGCCTTGCAGGCGCCGCCTCTGGCTTCCGGTCCGTAGCTCTGCGTCTGCGCTATATTATAGTTTTCACCAAGTCCATATGCTTTGGAAAGAAGCACTGATGCCAGAATGACACCTTGTCCGCCTGAACCGGCGAACCTTACGTTGAGTCTCATGATTCATCCTTTCTTTCTTCATTTACTAGCTACTTTTCAACATCGATGGCGCCGTCCGGACACATTCTCTCACACATCCTGCATACGACGCACTTATCCGGTCCCTCTACTGCCGGCATCGCTGTTCCGTAATTGTTTCTCTGTCTCGATTTGACAAAGACCTTCTTAGGGCATACTGACAGGCAGATGTTGCAGCCTTTGCAGCACGCTTTATCTATCGTAATATTTGCCATTTCCTTACCTCCGGGCTCCTTATCTGACTCCGCATTCAGTCAGTCTGTCTTCTACGCGCTCCAGATATTCCTTGGCGCCTTCATCATGCTTGAACAGTCCGATCGGAATCAGTCCTTCACTGTTCTTCTCGGCCATAGCGCCTGTCGGATCATCGGAACCGAGCTTATACAGATACGTGCATTCCTTGTACTTTTCCATGATCTTTGCAGGTTCTTTCTCACCCCAGACGTTCTTTCCGGCCTGAACCGGGCACTGTGAAAGAACTTCAATGAATGAGAATCCCTTGTGCTCGAGGCCTTCTGCGATGGCCTTGGCGAGCTGTACAGGATGGGCCGTGGTCCATCTGGCAACGTAGCTGGCTCCCAGTGACATCACCAGCTTGCAGGCGTTCATCGGCTCATCGATGCAGCCGTAAGGCGATGTCTTCGTCTTCGCGCCAATCGGTGTGGTCGGTGACTTCTGTCCGCCGGTCATTCCGTATATGTAGTTGTTGACCATGACCACCGTCAGGTCAATGTTTCTCTGAGCCGCGTGGAGCAGATGGTTTCCGCCGATCGCCATGCAGTCTCCGTCACCGGTAAAGACCATGATCTTCTTATCCGGGCGTGACAGCTTCAGGCCTTCCGCAAAGGCAATGGCTCTGCCGTGCATGGTGTGTATCACGTCGAGTTTATAATAACAAGGGATCCAGGATGAACATCCGATGCCGCTGACGCAGGCCACGTCATCCTTGCAATCCAGTTTCTCCATGGCTTCCATCGCCGCGATCTGGATGATGCCGTTTCCACATCCCGGACAGAACAGTGTCGGGAGGGATTCCTTCTTTATGTATTTCTCGTAAAGTTTATTCATCGTATTCCACCTCCTCGTCCAGTTCTGCTACTTCGAGAATCTTGTCGAGGATCTCGATCGGCGTATGGATATCTCCGCCGCACTTTGACATCGTCACGACCTTCTTGTCCTTCAGGACACGCTCAACTTCTCTGCTGTACTTGCCCACGTTCATTTCCGGAACGATGACGGTGTCCACACGTTCTGTCGCCTGTCTCAGCAGGTCCTCCGGGAATGGCCATACCGTATTGATCTTCACGAGGCCTACCTTGAGGTGACTGTAGTCGGTCTGGATCGTCTTCTGGATTCCTCTCTTCACCAGGTCTCTGACAACCTTAAACTTAGGCGCGATTCTGCCGTCCTTTACCTCTCTGGCATGCTTTACGGCATTGAGAGCCGGTCTGGCAACCGATCCGTAAGCGACGATCGCTACGTCGGCGTCTTCCATGTCGTAAGTCGTGATATCAGCGATCACGTCTACATTATCGGCGATCTTCTTGTTCAGGTTATAAATGAACTCGCCGCTCTTCTGGGCCATGTGTCCGATACGTCTGCCCTGTTCATCGTGGAGCTGACCTTCAACGGTAGTAAATTCGCCCTTGAAGAAGTCCGCCTGCGGTGAAACGACGTATTTCTGCTTGACTGATTTGATTTCCTTGCTGCCGTCTTTGATGACGATCTTTTCTCTCATGTGACCCACAACTTCGTCTGCCAGAAGAATGACCGGCGTTCTGAACTGTTCTGCCAGTTCAAAGGCTTTGATGGTGAAATCATACATTTCCTGTACCGATGACGGTGCCAGTACTATGATCTCATAGTCACCATGACTTCCGTATCTGGCCTGATAAATGTCCTGCTGGGATGAGAGTGTTGGCTGCCCTGTTGACGGACCGCCTCTCTGTACATTAACGATTACGATAGGCGTTTCTGTTACTGCAGCAAATCCTATCGCTTCCTGCATAAGCGTATATCCGGGGCCGGATGTCGCGGTCATTGCCTTGCTGCCGCCCCATCTGGCGCCGATAATCGCGCATGCAGATCCGATTTCGTCTTCCATCTGAATAAAAGCGCCCCCAGCCTTTTGCATTTCGCCGGACATCATCTCGATAATCTCCGTTGACGGAGTGATCGGATATCCTGCAAAAAATCTGCATCCAGCATAAAGCGCGCCCTTTGCACAGGCTTCATTGCCCTGCAATACAACTTCGTTTAGTTTCCCTGGTTTTGATGCCATTTTTCCCTCTTTTTTTGTTATTTTTCAGTGACATTTTTTGCGTCAGGCGTTACCTTTTCGCTTGTTCCATCTTAACATTGTATACTATCCACTTCAACAGTAAACCCGTTGAAAAATCAACATTTATAGTGTTTTAATATCGGTCTTTGTATTATTGTATACAATTTTAGCACGTTAAATTATTGCCCTGTTTTTGCTGTAAAACAAAACCCCGGCCGCTTAGCAGCATGCCGGGGTTATTTGTGCATGATTTGTGCATAATTTGTGCATTACTTAAAGTATTTTACCGCGGATTCGAACATCTTCATGTCGTATCTGCCCGGTACGTTCTTATACAGACCGTAGCCGATTCTCTCGGCATGTCCCATCTTTCCAAAGACTCTGCCGTCAGGAGAAGTCATGCCCTCCACCGCGTAGATCGAGCCGTTCGGATTGAATCGGATATCATCGGATGGTTTCCCATCGAAGTCGACATACTGCGTGGCGATCTGACCGTTTGCTCCCAGCTGAGCCAGCAGTTTTTCATCGGCCAGAATCCTGCCCTCTCCATGGGATACAGGTACGGTATAGATCTCGCCGACCTGTGTGTTTGCCAGCCATGGTGACTTGTCCGATGTGACGCGGATCCTTACCAGCCTTGACTGGTGCCTGCCGATTTCGTTCAGTGTCAGTGTCGGACACTTGTCATCCGTATCTATGATCTTGCCGTAAGGAACCAGCCCCAGTTTGATGAGGGCCTGGAATCCGTTGCAGATACCCGCCATCAGACCGCCGCGAACGTCCAGAAGCTCGGTAACCGCTTCCTTCACGGCAGGGTTCCTGAAGAACGCGGTGATGAACTTGCCGGATCCATCCGGTTCATCTCCGCCGGAGAAGCCGCCCGGTATAAATACCATCTGCGCTCCCGCCAGCTTAGCCGCAAATTCTTCTATGGATCCGCTTATGGCATCCGCCGTCAGGTTTCTGATGACGATGATCTCCGCTTCAGCTCCGGCTCGTTCAAAGGCCTTTGCGGAATCGTATTCGCAGTTGGTTCCAGGGAACGCCGGAATCAATACCTTAGGTCTTGCTGTTGATGCCGCCGGGATCTTCACCGCATCCGGCGCGCTGACCCGCTGCGCCGTCACGTAGCTGAGATCCGGAATCTGCTGTTTCGCCGCGTCGATGTTGCACGGATAAACGGTCTCCAGCTTGTCTTCGTAGATCTTAAGCAGTTCCTCCAGATCCAGTTTCTCCCCGGCCCGCAGGATTTCCTTGGCCTTGATGGTCTCTCCGAGAACCCGCGCATTGAATCCTGAGGTCGCGCTGAGGATATCAGAAGCCGCGGTTCCTTCCGCCAGTTCAATGATGAAGGAGCCATAGGCTTTGCCGAACAGTTTCTGGACATCCGCCGCATCCGCTTCATATCTGAACCCGATCATATTGCCGAAGCACATCTTCATGACCGCTTCCGCAATGCCGCCGATGCCAGGCGTATATGCCGACAGCAGGCTGCCCGCTTCATTCAGCTCTCGGATCTTGCCGAACAGCTGCTTCAGGGACTGTGTGTCCGGCAGTCCCTCGCCGTTTACTTCAGGTTCCAGCAGGAGCACCTTATGTCCGGAGCCTTTGAATTCATCTGTAATGATGTCATCCACATCAGCAGTGGTGATGGCAAAGGACACCAGTGTCGGCGGTACGTCAATGTCTTCAAAGGATCCGCTCATGGAGTCCTTGCCGCCTATCGCCGCCACTTCCAGTCCCATCTGGGCTTCATATGCTCCCAGCAGAGCCGCAAAAGGCTTGCCCCATCGCTCGCTGTCCTTTCCGAGTTTTTCGAAATACTCCTGGAAGCTCAGGTAGGATGCTTCTTTGCCGCCGCCTGAAGCCGCCAGTTTACACATGGAATCCACTACCGCCAGATATGCTCCGTGATATGGACTTTGTTCGGTCACATACGGATCGTATCCCCAGGACATGATGGAACATGTTCTGGATACTTCTTTTTCCATGGAGATCTTCTGCACCATGGTCTGGGCAGGGGTCATCTGAAACTTGCCGCCGAACGGCATCACTACGGTGCCGGCTCCTATGGTTGAGTCGAATTTCTCCGAAAGTCCTTTCTGCGAGCAGGTGTTGATGTCATCCGCCAGAGCCTTGTAATTCTCTGTGAATCCGCCTTTCACTTCCGCAACAGGAAGTCCTGCTGCCGGCGCCTTGATGCTGATATGTTTCTCCGCGCCGTTGGAATCCAGAAATTCTCTGGAAATGTCTACGATTTTATTTCCCTGCCAGTGCATGACCAGTCTCGGCTGCTCCGTTACTGTGGCAACTACCGTGCACTCCAGGTTTTCCGCTGCGGCCAGCGCTTCGAATTTCTCTCTGTCCTCTGCCGCTACGACAACGGCCATTCTTTCCTGGGATTCACTGATGGCCAGTTCCGTCCCATCCAGTCCTTCATATTTCTTTGGAACCACATCCAGATTGATGTCCAGCCCGTCTGCCAGCTCTCCGATGGCAACCGATACGCCGCCTGCGCCGAAGTCATTGCAGCGTTTGATCAGCCTGGAAGCTTCGCCGTTTCGGAACAATCTCTGCAGCTTTCTCTCCTCCGGAGCGTTTCCCTTCTGGACTTCGGCTCCGCAGCTTTCCAGAGAGCTTTCATCGTGTGATTTGGATGAGCCGGTGGCTCCGCCTATGCCGTCTCTGCCGGTCCTGCCCCCAAGCAGGAAAATGATGTCTCCCGGCTGCGGTCTCTCTCTGACCACGTTGACTGCCGGTGCGGCGCCCACTACGGCGCCCAGTTCCATCCTCTTGGCCGCGTATCCATCGTGATAGATTTCCTGTACCAGTCCGGTGGAAACGCCGATCTGGTTTCCGTAAGAGGAATACCCGTCCGCTGCGGAGGTTACCAGCTTCCTCTGCGGCAGCTTGCCCTTGATCGTCTGATCCAGAGGTCTGAGGGGATCCGCTGCGCCGGTGATTCTCATGGCCGTATATACGTAGGCTCTGCCGGAAAGCGGATCTCTGATGGCTCCGCCGATACAAGTCGCCGCGCCGCCGAACGGTTCGATCTCCGTCGGATGGTTGTGTGTTTCGTTTTTAAAGAGCAAAAGCCAGTCTTCCATCTTGCCGCCCGCTTCGGCTTTGATCTTTACCGTACAGGCATTGATCTCCTCGGACTCATCCAGCCCTTCCATTTTGCCCTGCGCCTTGAGGGCCTTGGCGGCGATCGTACCGATATCCATCAGGGTTACCGGCTTGGTTCTTCCCAGGGTCTTTCTGGTTTCGATGTAATCGTTATAGGCCTTTTGCAATGTTTCATCGGCGAACTCCACATGGTCGATCACCGTGTTGAATGTTGTATGTCTGCAGTGATCTGACCAGTAGGTATCGATCATTTTGATCTCCGTTATGGTCGGATCTCTGTCTTCTTCTTTGAAGTATTTCTGGCAGACCAGAATATCATCATAGTCCATGGCCAGACCGTTTTCTCTGATGAATGCCTTCAGCCCGGTCTCATCCATGCCGCGGAAGCCCGTTACGGTTGCTACCGTTTCCGGTTTATCGTATTCCATCTTGAGGGTCTGCGGCATTTCCAGCGCGGCTTCTCTCATTTCTACCGGATTGATCACGTGCTTCTTGATGGCTTCGATCTCTTCGGCTGTAAGGTTTCCATAAAGGATGTATACCTTGGCGCATTTGACGAGAGGTCTCTCCTCCTGCGATATGATCTGTATGCACTGGGCGGCGGAATCAGCTCTCTGGTCATACTGACCCGGCAGGGCTTCCACTGCGAAGCACACGCCAGCCTTGTCCCTGTCCGTATCCAGCGCCTTGTAAACATCATCTACCTGAGGTTCTGAGAAAACGGTATTCACGCACTGATCAAACAGCTCCTCACTGATGCCCTCCACATCATATCGATTGATGATGCGCAGGTCCTCCAGGCCTTTGATCCCGAGAAATGTACGTATCTCCGCTGCCAGAGCCTTTGCTTCGCTGGCTACCGCCTCTCTCTTCTCGACAAATATTCTATATACCATTTCAGCTCCTTTCGACTTCCAGCGCTCTGCGCCCAATGTCTTTCCTGTAATAAGCTTTTTCGAAACTGATTTTCTCGACATTTTGATATGCAGCAGCGATGGCTTCTTCCAGTGTGTCCGCCACGGATGTGACGCCCAGCACTCTGCCGCCGCTGGTCTTAAGCTCGCCGTCTTCCAGTTTGGCTCCGGCGATAAAGATGTCGGTGTTCTCGTCCGTTTCTCCTATTTCTATTTTATAGCCCTTCTCGTATGATGATGGATATCCTCCGGATGCCACGACGACGCAGCAGGCTCTCTGGGAAGAGAACTCCACTTCGATCTCGGCCAGTTTCTGCTGTGTCACGGCTTCCATGACGGTGAGCAGGTCTGTCCGCAGAAGCGGCAGAACGACCTGCGTCTCCGGATCTCCGAATCTGCAGTTATATTCTATGACCTTCGGGCCTTTGTCTGTAAGCATCAGCCCGAAATACAGACATCCCTGGAATGTACGGCCCTCGGAATTCATGGCGTTCATGGTCGGCATGAAAATCGTTTCCATACATTCGTGAGCGATATCCGGTGTGTAATATGGGTTCGGCGCAACTGTGCCCATGCCGCCGGTGTTGAGCCCCTGATCACCATCCAGCGCGCGTTTATGATCCTGGGACGATACCATCGGAATGACCGTCCTCCCGTCGGTAAAGGAAAGCACAGAAACTTCCGGTCCGGTGAGGAATTCTTCGATCACCACTCTGCTGCCGCTTTCACCAAAGGCTTTCTCCTCCATCATCTTCCTGACCGCGGCCTTTGCTTCATCCCGGGTCTGGGCGATGATGACGCCCTTTCCCAAAGCCAGCCCGTCAGCCTTGATGACGGTCGGTATCGGCGCTGTCTCCAGATATGCAAGCGCCTGATCCATGTCGTCAAAGACTTCGTATTCGGCAGTCGGAATGCCGTATTTCTTCATGAGGTCCTTGGCAAAGACTTTGCTGCTCTCAATGATTGCTGCTTTGGCAACAGGTCCGAAACACGGTATCCCCAGATCCTGCAGCGCGTCTACGGCGCCCATCGCCAACGGGTCATCCGGAGCGACGACTGCATAATCGACAGGGTGTGACGCTGCGAAGTCTTTGATGCCTTCGATGTCGGTTGCCTTGATGTCTATACACTCCGCTTCAGCTGCGATGCCGCCGTTGCCCGGCAGTGCGTAAATCTTCGTAACTCTGCTGCTCTCTGCCAGTTTCTTGATGATCGCGTGCTCGCGGCCGCCACCGCCTACTACCATAATGTTCATTCTATCCATCTCCCTCTTAGTTTTAGAACAATATCTTAATGGTGGAACAATCTCACACCATTGAATACCATTACCATGCCGTACTTGTCGCATCCGGCTATGACTTCATCATCTCTTACCGAGCCTCCCGGCTGCACGACATAATCCGCGCCGCTCATTCTGGCTCTCTCGATACTGTCGCTGAATGGGAAGAACGCGTCTGAGGCCAGAACCCCGCCCTTAAGTCCGCAGAGATACTCTCTCTTTTCTTCTCTGGTCAGCGGCTGGGGCTGACTGCTGAAGTACTTCTGCCAGTTGCCGTCAGCGCACACGTCTTCTTCGTACTCATTGATATATCCGTCTATCGCGTTGTCTCTTACCGCTCTGGCGAGGCCCTTCTTGAACGGCAGATTCAGAACCTTTTCGTGCATCCTCAGATGCCAGGTATCTGCCTTGCCTGCCGCCAGTCTGGTGCAGTGGATCCTGGACTGCTGTCCCGCTCCGATGCCGATGCACTGGCCGCCTTCCGCGAAGCACACGGAATTCGACTGGGTATACTTCAGGGCGATCATGGCGATGATCATGTCCATCCTGGCGTCTTCCGGCAGATCCTTGTTTGCCGTCACGATATTCTCGGTCAGGGACTCGTCGATCTGCATGTCATTGTGACTCTGCTCGAAGGTAACGCCGAAGACCTGACGCCTCTCCAGCTCGGCCGGACGATAATCCGGATCTATCTCTATTATATTATATTTTCCCTTTTTCTTCGCCTGCAAAAGCTCCAGCGCCTTTTCCGTATAGCCCGGAGCGATGACGCCGTCGGAGACTTCTCTCTTGATGATTCTGGCTGTCGTTTCATCGCACACATCGGAAAGGGCGATGAAATCTCCGAAGGAACAGAGCCTGTCGGTTCCCCTGGCTCTGGCGTAGGCGCAGGCGATCGGTGAATCGTCAAGCCCTGCTATATCATCGACGAAATACGCCTTTTTCATCTCCTCCGAAAGCGGTCTTCCCACTGCTGCGGAGGTCGGGCTGACGTGTTTGAAGGATGTGGCTGCGGGAAGACCCGTCGCCTCTTTAAGTTCCTTTACCAGCTGCCAGGAATTGAATGCGTCCAGGAAATTGATGTATCCGGGTCTTCCTCCCAGAATTTTGATAGGAAGCTCTCTGTCGTCATCCATATAGATCCTGGCCTGGGCCTGATTCGGATTGCATCCGTATTTGAGTTTGAATTCTTTCATTACTGTTCCCTCTTGTTTATGATTCTTTCTTCATATTTGCCTGTCTCCACGTCTACGTACCTGACATAGAGCGAAATCTTATTGCTCTCGTCCAGATTGGTCCAGAGCAGGCTGGTGAAATCATCGATGTTATCCGGTATCTCTACCCTCTCCGGTTCTCCCCTGAATGTCGGCAGCGGATCTCCATCGCATTCATAAGTATGGATAAAGTGACCCAGTCCCGGTTCAGATTCATAGTTAAAGAAGTATCTGCCGGTCTTTGTCCCTTCCTTGCCCATGCTCTTCAGGATGCTCATCTTGTAGGTGAAGTCCGCGTTTCCAAGCTCCACCATGCCGCTGATTCTCGGCGTCATGTTAGGGAAATCCGGTTCGAAGGTTCTGGTAAACAGGGCGTCCTCAAAGGATGCGCCCTTCTCCAGATGTTCATAAATCGTATCAGTCTGATCGCCGTTGGTCACGATCAGCTTATTCTCAAATTGTCTTATGGCCGCGTAGATGATCAGCGAAGGATCTTCTACCTTGGTTTCATCAAACGGTTCCGTAAATACCTGACCGTCCTTTAAGGTGAATACCCGGTTCCTGCTGTTATCGCTCCTTCCCATGATGAAGTATGCGATCGCAGCCTTGCTTTCGCTTTTGGTCCTGCCGATTACGATACCTCTGCCGACATAGGAATTGTCCTCGATCAGTTTGCCTATATCGTTTATTCCGTACTGTTCCATACTCGCCGCCTTTTCTTTCATCAGTTTCCACGCTACTTTCTCTGTGGCTTTCGGGAGTATCTGCCACTCCGCTTCAGCCATGACACGTTTCTGCAGGACCGATGGTGTATCGCCTTTCTTTACGCGCACCGGCTTTTGCATGATGATCCTGCCGCCGTCCGGCACTTCATTGACGTAATGCACCGTCGCTCCCGTAACCTTGACACCATACTCCAGCGCCTTTTCGTGGACTTTGATGCCGTAGCATCCCTTGCCGCAAAACGCCGGTATCAGTGACGGATGAACGTTTATGATTCTGTTCTTATATTCATTGACGAAATCCTTGCTGAGGATCTTCATAAATCCGGCCAGTACCAAAAGTTCAATGTTGTTCTCTTTAAGGACTTCCAGAAGTCTGGCCTCAAAGGCCTCCGCGCTGCCGCACTGTTTCCTGGTGACGATGGCAGTATCGATCCCCGCCGCTTCGGCTCTCTTCAGTCCATAGGCTATGGAGTTTGAAGAAACCACCAATACGATGCGGCCGTGCTTGATGATGCCTTCCTTCTGGGCATCGATCAGAGCCTGCAGGTTGGTGCCGTTTCCCGAAATCAATACGGCTATCCTTGTTTTTACCATAATATCACTCCTTCACTGCCCTCAACGATCTCACCCAGGATATACGCGTCTTCGCCGTTCTCTCCCAGGCAGCTGATCGCTTCATACGCATCCTCCGCGTCGATGACACAGATCATCCCTACGCCCATGTTAAAGGTATTGAACATGTCGTGTTCTGATATGTCTCCCGCTTCAGCCAGATAGTCGAATATCGGCAGCACGCGCACGTCTTCTTTCTTGATCTTAGCCGAAAGTCCCTCAGGAAGGCTCCTCGGGATATTCTCATAGAACCCGCCTCCTGTGATGTGGGCGACGGATTTTACCTGTACCTTGTCCATAAGCGCCAGCACCGGCTTGACGTAAATTTTTGTCGGCGTCAGGAGTGTTTCTCCGAGACTGGCTCCATCCAGTCTATCTACCGGCGCCTTGAGATCCGCATTCTCAACATCGAAGACTTTCCTGACGAGTGAGAAGCCGTTGGAATGAACGCCGCTTGAAGGCAGGGCGATGATGACATCTCCGGCCTTGACGCTGCTCTTGTCCAGCATTTTGCTCTTGTCCGCCATGCCGACGGCGAATCCTGCCAGATCGTACTCTTCCTCATCATAGAATCCCGGCATTTCCGCCGTCTCTCCGCCTATCAGGGCGGCGCCTGACTGTACGCAGCCCTCGGCAACGCCGCTTACGATCTGCGCGATTCTTTCGGGATAATTCTTGCCGCACGCGATGTAATCCAGAAAGAACAAAGGCTTTGCGCCGCAGCAGATGATATCGTTTACGCACATGGCCACGCAGTCTATCCCTATGGTGTCGTGCTTGTCCATCAGGAAGGCCAGTTTCAACTTCGTTCCTACGCCATCTGTTCCGCTTACCAATACCGGCTCTTCAACGCCCTTCATATCCGGTGCGAAAAGACCGCCGAAACCGCCAACGTCTGACATAACGCCTTCAGTTGTTGTTCTGGCAACGTGCTCTTTCATGAGTTTTACCGCTTGATATCCTGCCGTGATGTCTACTCCTGAAGCAGCATACGCGTCTGATCGGGAATTCTTCATGGTTATTTATTCCTTTCCGTTCCAGCAATAAGTGCAAACGCTGGATTCATCCAGTCCGATAGCTTCTATGACTTCTGATACGTTCTGGTATTCCAGAGAGTCCAGATGCAGCTTGCTGCAGATGCATTCGCGCAGTTTCTTTCCTCTCTCTGTCCTGCCATCACTGTATTCATCGATATATTTCTCGCCCTCTTCGCCTTCCAGCTCTATGATGGTCTTTCTGGCGATCAAATCCATATCCGAGGTCTGTCTCGAGAAGTTGAGAAATTTGCATCCGTACATGATCGGCGGGCACGCCGACCTCATGTGCACCTGCTCCGCGCCGTTGTCGTAGAGGAACTCTACCGTTTCTCTCAGCTGTGTTCCCCTGACGATACTGTCATCCACAAAGAGGAGCTTTTTGCCGCCGATAAGATTGTGCACCGGCACCAGCTTCATCTTGGCGACTCTGTTTCTCTCGCTCTGGTTGACCGGCATGAAGCTTCTCGGCCATGTCGGGGTGTATTTGATAAACGGTCTGGCATAATCGATCCCGCACTCATTGGCGTATCCGATGGCGTGGGCGATTCCGGAATCCGGAACACCGCACACGTAATCCAGGTCGAAACTCTGGCCATCCTCGGCGTCTCTCTTCGCCATGAGCCTGCCGTTCTTGTTCCTCATTTCCTCCACATTTACCTTCTCATATGTGGAGTTCGGATAACCGTAATACGTCCAGAGAAATGCGCAGATGCACATCTTATCTCCCGGAGGCGCCAGCGTCTTATATCCGTCTTTGGTGATTTCTACGATCTCTCCCGGTCCCAGTTCGTACACCGTTTCGTAGCCCAGCTTCTCATAGGCAAAGGACTCAAAGGATACGCTGTATCCCTCTTCGTCCTTACCGATCAGCATCGGCGTTCTGCCCAGCTTGTCTCTGGCGGCGATAATCGCCCCGTTTTCTTTGAGGATCAGTATCGATGCGGATCCTTCGATGGTGTTTTGCGTGAATTTGAGACCGTCTACGAAGTTGCTCTTTTGATCTATCAGTGATGCGATCAGCTCCGTGGAATTGACCCTGCCTCCGCTGAGGGCTTCGAAATGTCCCCCGCTGAAGGCCAGATACTGCTTGATCAGCGAGTCCTGATTGTTGATCCTGCCCACGAAGACGATCGCATATGTTCCTATATTAGAATGTATCAGCAAAGGCATCGGATCCGTATCGCTGATGCAGCCGATTCCGGCCCTGCCTGTCATATGTTCCAGTGAGTTTTCGAATTTGGTTCTGAATGGAGAGCCCTCTATGTTATGGATCTCTCTCTTGAACCCGAACTCATCATCAAAGAACGCCATGCCGCCGCGTCTCGTCCCCAGATGTGAGTGATAGTCAGTCCCATAAAAAACGTCCATGACCACGTCTCTGGATGAAACTGATCCAAAATATCCGCCCATTTATTTGTCCTTTCTGCAATTATTGACCATTATATATTGTTGCCCGTTTCGATCACGGTATTGATCAGGGTGTTTGTCGTGTAACCGAATACAGCGTCTGCCAAAGCGCCGTAATAGACGATACGCGCTGTACATTCGCCATTGATCTTCTTCGCCAGATCCTTATCCTTCATCATGTTGGTATTGATGTAGATATTGAAGCTGGCTGCCTGCATGGCTGCCTTGCAAAGGACCGCGCTGGAACCGGAGTCGGCGATGATGACTTTGTTGCCTTTGGTCGCAAACTCCTGCGCGAGCTCGATGGCCCGGCCGCACTTCTTGATGATTTCCATAGGCACAACGCACGCGTCATAGAGGGCCTTTTGCTTCTCCTCTTCCAGCTGCGCCTTTTCTTCCGGAGTCTTTGCTCTTCTCTTGTACAGCTGCGAGAGCGGCTCGAAGTTGTCGATGTCTTTCTGCACGAGTTTGAGAAGATCGTTCTGCAGCTTATATATCTCATCGATATTCTTTTGCATTTCGACTTCTACTGCGATGAATTTCTTCTTGCCGATGGTATGCGCCGCCACCATGGTGCTGAGGGATGCGCCCAAAGCGCCGACGAGGGCAGCTACGCTGCCTCCGCCGGGAATTGGTGTTTTCGCTCCGACACATTCAACGAATTCTTTACACGTTTTATCTGTATAATCCATTATTTTCTCCTGTGTTCGTGGTCTGTGTTTACGCGAAGAACAGCTCTGAAAGCTTCAGCGGCTCGATGTATTCGCCGTCCTTATATACTCTCATGTTGCCTGACGCGATCTCATCGATGAGCATGACATTGCCCTCTTCGTCATATCCGAATTCGAACTTGATGTCGTAGAGAACCAGGCCCTTTTCCTTCATATCGTCCGCAACGATCTGGGTGATCTTCTGTGTCATTTCCTTAAGATCCTCATACTGCTTGTCTGTCATGATTCCCAGAACGAGAAGTCCGTCTTTCGTTACCAGCGGATCTTCCTTCGCGTCGTTCTTAAATGTAGTTTCTACGTATGCCGGCAGGTCTGCGCCCTCTTCGATGTATTCGCCATATCTTCTGTAGAATGAACCTACTGCCTTGTGTCTGCAGATGACTTCCAGACCATTTCCGAATACCTTGGCCGGCTTAACTTCCATGGTTGTGTTCTCCAGGTCTGCGCTGACATAGTGTGTCGGGATACCTGCCGCGTTGATCTTCTCGAAGTAGTAAATTGACATTCTGAGATTCACATCGCCAACGCCTTCGATGGTCAGTCCGACTTCGTTCATGCCTGGATCGAACACGCCGTCCTTACCGGTTACATCGTCCTTGAACTTGAGAAGATAATTCCCATTGTCCAGTGCGAAAACGTTCTTTGTCTTTCCTGTGTAAACTAACTTTTCCATTTTTTTCCTCCTATATGTTGAGTTACATTATTTAACTGTGTTTGCCGCCCTGCGATCAGGCGTTGAGCTTTGCGTCCTTTGCCAGCACTTCGGCCTCGGCTGCCTTTCTCTCTTCTCTGAGCTTGGCTGCCAGTTCCTCATCCGAAAGGGCGATCATCTGCGCTGCCAGAATCGCTGCGTTTGCCGCTCCGTCTATGGCCACTGTGGCCACTGGAATTCCGGAAGGCATCTGTACGGTGGACAGAAGGGCATCCAGACCATCCAGTGTGGAAGATTTTACCGGTACTCCGATCACCGGGATGACCGTATTGGCTGCCAGACTCCCTGCCAGGTGGGCCGCCTTACCGGCCAGGGCGATGATGACGCCAAAGCCGCGTTCCGCAGCCTTTGCAGAAAACTCTCTGGCGGCTTCCGGCGTTCTGTGGGCCGAGTAGATATGTACTTCATAAGGTATGCCGTACTTCTGCAGACGCTGTATTGCCTTCTCTGCAACCGGCATATCGCTGTCGCTTCCCATGACGATTCCGACTTTTTTCATGCTTCATTTCTCCTTTAAAAATAACTAAAGGCAGAAAAACCTTCATGAGTTATCTCATGATCGATTCTCCTGCCCGATAGTCAAAAACAACAAAAGATAGTTTATCCATAATCTTTACTCTCACTAATAGTCACTTTTTTTCGGCGCGTGGTAGAAACTTTCAGGCCATCATACTGAATATATATTAGTAGCAAATATTTTATTACATTACACATCAATACTACACATTCGGGCGCGAAAAGTAAAGCACTTTTTCATCATAATCATCCGCTGGGTCGTTGAAATTTCAGCACGGTCTGATTCCGTTTTGTTAACCAAAAAGGATCTTCGAATCGAAGATCCTCCCGCGTATCTGATTATTGTATCTGTCACTACCCGATTATTCCGTTTCACTGCCGATATGCATGAGTCCCAGGATCTGCTTTCGCAGCTCTATGTACTCCGGCGTATATCTGGCGTCTTCCTGGCTGTCGATCATCTTCATGGTGAAGTCGACGTTGTATTCCTTGACGACTTTTCCCGGAGATGGCGTCATGGCTACCACGCGTGTGGCCAGCGTCAGCGCCTCATCTACATCATGGGTGATCATGATGATGGTCGGCTTTTCGACCTTCCAGATCTTTCGGATCAGGTCCTGCATGGTGTTTCTGGTGAATGCGTCCAGCGCGCCGAACGGCTCATCCAGCAGGATCATCTTCGGATCGTTTACCAGAGCTCTTGCCAGCGCGACTCTTTGACGCATGCCGCCCGAAAGTTCATACGGCTTGGCGTGGGCGAACTGCTTCAGCCCCACTAGTTCCAGATATTCTTCTGTTCTCTTGGCAATCTCTTCCTTGTTGACGCCTCTGACCGTTGGCCCGAAAGCGATATTGTTATAGACGTCCGTCCACGGATAGAGGGTCGGTGTCTGGAACACTACCGCTCTGCTGGGATCGACGCCGCTGATAGGCTCTCCCCACATCTTGATGGTGCCGCTGGTCTGCTGTATGAGACCGGCGATGATGTTGAGCAGCGTGCTCTTGCCGCATCCGGATGGCCCGAGTATGCACACGAAGTCTCCCTCATATACCGTCAGGTCTACATTATCAAGTGCCAATGTATCCGGAGATCCATTGGCACCTTTGTATCTTAATGATAGTGATTCTACAGTCAGCTGTACATTCTTTTCGCTCATTACTCTTCTAACGCCTTTTCAATAAATGTCGTGTCTATAGCATTCTTATAGAAGTCCAGATCCTTCGCATCGTCGATCTGTCCTGCTTTCTGGAGGAACTCAGCAACCTGGAGCATTGCCTTGGCAGCGTTGTCCGCTCCCAGAACATCGTCATCCAGCTGTCTGTCCAGTCCAGGATAGTCATCCGACATCTGTGATTCTACTACGTCCATATCCAGTTCCAGATATTCGCTTACGATACTCTGCGCTTCTTCCTTGTCTGATTCGTAGAGTTCGTTGGCCTTTGCCAGAGCCTTAACGTAGGCTACGACGGCGTCAGGATTTGATTCCGCGAATGATGTGCTGACGATGTGGAAATTGATCGTCTGGTGTCCGGCTTCTGCCAGGTCCTTCGCGGTGAGAATGATTTCTCCGTCCTTCGCGGCGATATTATTCAGCGTAGGATTCCATGTATAGGCTACATCGATGTCGCCTCTCTCCCATGCGGAATTGATTGCGTCAGGCGCCATGTCCAGGATCTCTACATCATCCGTAGTAAGTCCCGCGTCTTCCAGCGCGCAGAGCATGCCATAGTGTCCGCTGGATGCCAGCGTTACGCCGATCTTCTGGCCTTTCAGGTCAGCTACTGTTTCAAAGCCTTTGCCCTCTCTTACTACGAGGCCTTCTGTGCCTCTGATCAGGCTGGCTACATATACTACCTTGTAGTCCGTTCCGGAAGTGAGTCCGACGATCGTCGGGCAGATTCCCAGAGGGCCTGCAATCTGTGTGTCGCCTGACTTCATGGCTGTGATCATGTCTCTGCCTGCAGCCATTCTGTTGATGTCGACACCATCACCCATCGTTTCTGTGAAGTATCCTGCACCCTTTGCTATTGCTGTGCAGTCTGTCAGATCCTGCGTACCGATTACCGCTGTTGCTGCAGCTGCTGCATCATCAGCTGCCGGTTCTTCACTTCCGCTTCCGCCGCACCCTGTAAACGCAAACACTGTTACCAGCGCCAGGATCAAGGCTAAAATCGCTTTCTTTGATTTCATAGTTTCCTCCTTACACTTTACCTTTCCAAGGAACTAGCTTTCTCTCTGCACGTCGTAATATCTGATCGATGATGATACCTGTTGCACCCATAACGATGATGCCTGCGAAAATAACGTCACTTCTCAGCCAGTTACTGGCGTCCAGGACCATCCAGCCGATACCGGAGGCTGCGGCTACCATTTCTGCCGCTACCAGTGTGCTGTATCCGTGTCCGAATGCCGTTCTGATGCCTGTGAAGATATCCGGTGCCGCGTACGGCAGGATGACCTTCCAGAAGATCTGTCCGTCGTTTGCGCCCAGAGTTCTGGCCACATCGGTGTATGACGCAGGAATCTTGGTTACTGCTGCAACGCACGCGATGTAGATCGGCGCGAAGCATGCCAGGTAAAGAAGCATGATTTTCGATCCGTTGCCGATTCCCATCCAGAGGACGAGGATCGTGTAGTATGCCAGTGGCGGCAGCGGACGGATGAATTCGATGATAGGATCCAGCGCTGCTCTGACTTTGTCGTTATGTCCGCTGAGAAGCCCCAGTGGAACAGCTGACAATATCGCCAGACCGAACGCTGTGAACAGTCTGTAGAAACTTGCTCCCAGATGCTGCAGCAATGTGCTGCCCTTATAACCATTCGCGCTGATGTCTACCAGTGCCGCGCCTACTGACTGAATCGTAGGAACCATTCCCGAGCTCAGAGCACCGGAAAGGGAGGCCACGGTCCATACCACCAAAATGAGCCCGATCGAACAGCAGGAAATAAGAAGGGACGTCTTGTTCTTCTTTTTCTTTCTGACGACAGGCTCTGCCGTTTTCGTCATCATAACTTTATGTCTTCTCCAATTAGTGTTTTTGATTGATGCTTCCATTATAATTTTATATATATGCTTCCATAACCATTTACAAATATCTGTTGTAATGTTATTCTAATTTGTGGTATTTTTCAAGTAGTAACACGCATTTTTTTCAAAAACTTAACAATTATTATTAATACATGGAGGAAGCCCCTGTGAAAATGCTTATCAACGGTGCCGCTGCAGACAGTGTCAGCGGTGAAACAATGGAAGTTTATGACCCTTATTTCGGAACCCTGATTGACACGGTTCCAAAGGCGACGGCCGAAGATATCGACGCGGCCATCACCGCCGCCCAAAAGGCCCAGAAGGAATGGGCTGCTGTGCCGCTTCACAAACGTGTCTCTATCCTGCTGAAGTTCAGAGATCTGATTCGCGAGAACCAGGCCTCTCTGGCGGAAACGCTCTGCAGGGACAACGGCAAGCCGTATTCACAGGCGTTCGGAGAGATCGGGAACTGGTTCGTTTCGATTCCGGCCTTTTGCGAAAGGGCCAAACACTATTACGAACAGGTCATTCCGGCAGGTCAGGAACCGGGACAGGAACACACGCTGCAGTATGTGAAAAGAGAGCCGGTGGGCATCGTGCTTTGCATCATCCCGTTTAACTTCCCTTCGAATCTCATGAGCCAGAAGGTTCTGCCTTCTCTGCTGATGGGCAACGCGGCCATCGTCATGCCGCCATCGGGAAATCCTCTCACTGACATGAGACTCTGCCACCTGCTTGCCGAGGCAGGCGCTCCGGCAGGCGTGATCCAGTGCGTCACTGCTCCGGGCGCGGTAAAGGAAGCCGCCATCACGGATCCCCGCATCGGTTTCATTTCCCTTACCGGCAGCACCGAAGTGGGCGTACGCGTAGCGGAGCTTGCGGCAAAGAATCTGACCCCTTATGCTCTGGAGCTTGGGGGCAACGACCCGTTCATCGTATTCGAGGACGCTGACATGGATGTGGCCCTCTCGGAGGTTTATCCGGGAAGACTGGTGAATGCCGGCCAGATCTGCTGCGCCTGCAAACGCTTCATCGTTCACAGGTCGCGTCTTGAGGAGTTCACAAAGGGCGTTGTGGATATCGCAAAGTCTCTGAAATCCGAAGATCCGATGCTCCCGGAAACCAGATTCACTTGTCTCATTAACGAAAAGGCTGCGATTGAAGTAGAGAAGCAGGTCAACCTGACGGTGGACCAGGGGGCGAAGATTCTGGCCGGCGGTCACCGTGACGGCACGAAGTACGAGGCCACGGTATTGGGTGACGTAACCCCTGACATGGACATCGCGAAAGATATGGAAGTATTCGGTCCGGTCATTCCGATCATACCATTCGACACAGAAGAAGAAGCTCTGGAAATCGCCAACAATTCCATCTACGGTCTTGCCAGCTGTATCTTCACAGAAAACAGCAGGCGGATCGCGCGTATGGCGAGCCGCCTGGAAGCTGGTGATGTGATTGTCAACGGCGCTTCACGCCTGAGAACATTCGAGATGCCGTTTGGCGGCTGGAAAATGAGCGGCGTAGGCACCGAAGGCGTGATGTGCACCTTTGATGAAGTGACGAGAACAAAGGTCATTATCCTCAAGGACATGCTGCCTTGATCTGACGCACTTCAGAGATTAAAATGATTCGACATAAAGACGTCTGACCAGTTCAGGCGTCATTTTTATGTATGCGTTATCCACGAGACGCATCTGGTTCTGGAATACCGACTCCGTGAACAGATCGATATCCTCCTCCTGTACGCCGTACTCATGCATTTTCTTCGGCGGCAGCAGCTGCGTGATGGCAGCGAAGAGCGTTGCAAAGGCTTCGGAATCGCTGCATGCAAAAGCATCACAGATCATGGCGCGGAGATTTGCGATCTTGCCGTCAGGATCCGTCTCATTATACATTTTCATCGTGGCTTCAAAGAACACGTAGTTGGCCGCTCCATGAGTGACGAAGTACTTGCCGCTCATCGGATAGGACACGCCGTGGATGATGCCGCAGCCCGCCTGCAAGAACGCGACGCCTGCGTAACATGCGGCTGTCAGCAGTTCGTCAGCATACTTTGATTTGATATCGACGCCTTCCTGATTCTCCTTGAGCGCGCGGAGGATGACTTTGATGGCGCCTTCTCCGAACAGGTCGGATGTCTGCGTCGCCTTTGATGGTGACAGATAGGATTCGACTGCGTGGATCAGCGCATCGATCAGCGCTTCCGCAAAAGGCTGGTGCGGCAGCGTTTCCAAAAACTCCGGAATGAGGCACGCGGCGTCTGCGATCAGATCTTCGTCCAGCAGACCCAGCTTGGTGGTGCCGCCGTTTCCGTCCGCCACGATCGCAACGGATGTCTTTGTTACCTCAGAACCTGTGCCCGCAGTTGTCGGAACAGCGATGAGCTTCTTTTCCCTGACGATCGGCTCTCTTTTGAAGAACAGATCGTTTACTGACGATGGGCGTTTTAATACCATCAGCTTGCCGATATCCATGATCGTTCCGCCGCCTATGGCGAATACTCTGTCGTAGCTGTCGTAATCAACCGCCGCGAAGATCATTTCGATCATTTCCTCTGTCGGCTCGCCCGCCTTGTAATCTTCCTGGATGATGCACTGCGGTCCGTCAGCTCCGGCCGCGTCTCCCAAAGCGCCTTTGATGATTCCTTCGTAGATCGGTCTGGCTGTCAGTATCAGGTCGCCTTTGCCGATCCCGAATTCTCCCGCAAATTCTTCGAATGTTCCGAACTTATACAAAGCCGGATTCATAATGATCTCACGCATTTGTCTTCTCCTTTATTTGTTGATTCTACTCGTACATTATAGCAGATTTGCTGTGGAGTGACATGCTCCCACCACTTGTAGAAGTGGGGG
>JAUMVD010000072.1 GCA_030530285.1 Bacillota bacterium
TTTGAATGGCTGCAGCCATTCAATGCAAATTCATCCCAGTCGCTTGCAGAAGCGGGGGGGTATTCTTTGCTTACTATGATAAAAGATGACAGAAGTTTCCTCCTGTCACCTAATATTTGGAGAGTGAGTAAAACTCACTGGCTAAGCCTTTTATGCTTTGTCGATATCCGCAAGCTGCTTCGCGACGCTGGCAAAGGAAGTCGACCCTTCGGATTTCTTGGCTTTGATGCAGTTTACGATGGATATCGCATCATATATGTCTTCATCAAAAGCCTCTGAGAAGGACTTGAATTCCTCCATGGTCAGCTCATCCAGAGCCTTGCTGTGGTTGATGGCATACAGCACCATGTTGCCGATGATCTCGTGGCAGTCTCTGAACGGGATGCCCTTCTGCACCAGATAGTCTGCCGCGTCAGTAGCGTTCATATATCCGTACTTGGCGGCGCCGGCCATCTTGTCCTCATTGACTTTCATCGTAACGATCATTTCTCTGAAAATCCCCAGAGACGCCTTGATGGTATCGATGGCATCGAATACCGGCTCCTTATCTTCCTGCAGGTCTTTGTTATATGCCAGCGGCAAGCCTTTGCATATGGTAAGCAGCGACATCAGATCACCGTACACCCTGCCGGATTTGCCCCGGATCAACTCTGCCATGTCCGGATTTTTCTTTTGCGGCATGATGCTGCTTCCGGTGGAATAGGAATCATCCATCTCGATAAATCCGAATTCCACGCTGCTCCAGAGGATCAGTTCCTCGCAAAATCTCGAAAGATGCATCATGGTAATGCTGCAGCAGCTCAAAAATTCCAGTGCGAAATCTCTGTCGGCTACCGCGTCCATGCCGTTTGGCAGGACTGAAGCAAAGCCCAGCTCATCGGCCAGAAACTGTCTGTCCGTGTCGTAAGTCGTACCGGCCAGCGCTCCAGATCCCAGCGGCAGCCTGTCGATCCTTGCCAGACAGTCGGCGAAACGCTCCCTGTCTCTGGCGAACATCTGATAGTACGCCAGCATGTGGTACGCCAGCGTTACCGGCTGCGCTCTCTGCAGATGCGTGTATCCCGGCATCACCGTTTCCTGATGCTTTTCGGCAAGATCCTTCAGCGCCCCCAGAAGTTCCTCCAGCAGGCTGTCTATCTCGGCTGTTTCCTTCTTGAGATAAAGCCTGATATCCAGCGCGATCTGGTCGTTCCTGCTTCTGGCCGTGTGGAGTTTTTTGCCGGTCTGCCCTATCCTTTCCGTGAGGATAGTCTCTATATTCATGTGGATATCTTCACCTTCGATGGTGAACTCCACCTTGCCCGCTTCGATGTCAGCGAGTATTTCCTTAAGCGTCCTGATGATCAGCTCGGATTCTTCTATGGTGATGATGCCCTGTTTCCCCAGCATTTTGGCGTGAGCTATGCTGCCGGTGATATCTTCCTCATAAAGCCTTTGGTCGAAGCCGATGGACGCATTGAATTCATTACTCGACGAAGTCGCTTCCTTTGAGAACCTTCCTTTCCAGAGTTTCATGATGTTTTGCCCCTCCCTCAGCTGTCTCTTTCTGAATCGCGCGGATCTTAAGCGGCAGTGCCCACAGGTTGATGAAACCTTCCGCGTCGTACTGGTTGTAAACCTCATCCTTACTGAATGTAGCGAACTCTTCGTTGTACAGTGAGTAAGGTGATTTCTTAGCAGCGACAATGGCGTTGCCCTTATAGAGCTTCATTCTTACTGTTCCCGTAACGTTCTCCTGCGTCACGTCAACGAAAGCGCAGATCGCTTCTCTCAGCGGTGTGAACCAAAGACCATTGTAGAGGATCTCCGCGTACTTCTCGCCTACGATCTTCTTATAGTGGGAGGTGTCTCTGTCGAGGATCAGTTCTTCCAGACCTGCGTGAGCCGCGAAAAGAATCGTTCCGCCCGGAGTCTCGTATACGCCTCTGGACTTCATTCCAACCAGTCGGTTCTCAACGATATCAATTGTTCCGATGCCGTTTTTGCTTCCCAGGTCATTGAGCTTGGTCAGGAGTTCGATTGGTCCCATCTTCACTCCGTCGATAGCTACAGGAATGCCCTTTTCGAAGTCGATATCAACGTAAGTGACTTCATCCGGAGCCTTCTCAGGCGGGCAGCTCAAAACGTGAATCGTGTCATAATGTTCATTCCATGGATTCTCCAGCTCTCCGCCCTCATGGCTGATATGCCAGATATTTTCATCTCTTGAATAGATCTTCTCAGTTGACTGAGCGATAGGAATGTCATGTTCTTTGGAGTATGCGATCAGCTCTTCTCTGGAATGGAACGGCCATTCTGCCATTCTCCATGGAGCGATGATCTTGATCGCCGGATCGAGGGCGTGGATCGCCGTTTCGAATCTTACCTGGTCATTGCCCTTGCCGGTACATCCGTGAGCGATATAATACGCGCCTTCTTCCTGAGCGATACCTACGAGTTTCTGGGCCATGAGAGGTCTTGCCATGGATGTTCCCAGCAGATAATTCTCATATGACTCACCGGCCTTTAATGTCGGCCAGATATAGTCCGTAATGAATTCCTCTCTCAGATCCAGTGTAATTGCTTTGATGGCACCGGTCTTAAGCGCCTTCTTCTCAATCGCGTCAAAATCTTCTTTCTGTCCCGCGTTGCAGCAGACAGCGATCACATCATAATCATAGTTTTCCTTTAACCACTTCATGATGACCGATGTGTCCAGTCCACCTGAATATGCGAGTACAACCTTTTCCTTAGCCATTTTTTCTCCTCCTTAAATTCTTAGCAAGTATGTGTATGATTATACACTCTATTGAATATAAATCAAGTACCTTTATAATAATAATACTTTTCAGACAATTTCATGATATTCCAGCTCTTTGCCCATCTGTTTCAGCTTGATGGCTTTGAGAAATGCCTTTGCTGTGTCCATACAGGTCATCGTCGGAACGCCTCGTTCTACCGCCTTACGTCTTACCGGGAAGCTGTCGTTCTCTTTGCTGTTGGCCATTTCAGGCACATTCATCACGAGGGCAAGCCTCTGTTCGCTGTTTTCGTCGTGGTTTCCCAGCCACTTGATGGCGGTGTCGTATGTCATGACATTGGCGCCGATTCCGTATTCGCTGACAAAATCCAGATTATCCGGAGAGACGAATATTCTGAACCCGGCAGCCTGATAATCCTTCAGGATCTGTGCCGTATCATCGTTGAGCTCCGACTGTCTGATGGTGGCGAAAATGTTGCCGTTTACCGGAATATTCGTGCCAGCTGCGATGAATCCCTTGTAAAGCGCTGTATCCAGATCCTCGTCGATTCCCAGCACTTCTCCCGTAGACTTCATTTCAGGTCCCAGGGCGATATCCATATCGGTCAGTTTGGCGCTGGAGAATACCGGCACCTTGACCGAATATTTGTCTGTCTTTGGATAAAGGCCCGTGCCGTATCCGCTGTCCTTAAGCTTTTCTCCCAGCATGGCGGCTACCGCGAGCTTGACCATCGGAACGCCGGTGACTTTGCTCAGGATCGGTACCGTTCTGGAAGCACGCGGGTTGACTTCGATCACGTAGATCGTCTTCCCGTCGTAAGCGTACTGGATATTCACAAGACCCACCACGTTCAGTGCCTTTGCGATCTTTCTGGTATAGACCGCCAGTGTGTCCTCCACTTCCTTCGGCAGCGAATAGTTCGGATAGACCGAAATGCTGTCTCCCGAATGGACGCCGGCTCTTTCGATGTGCTCCATGATTCCCGGAATCAGCACGTCCTCGCCATCGGAAATGGCGTCGACTTCGATTTCTTTGCCTTTGATGTACTGGTCGATCAGAACCGGATGCTCCTCCGAAAGCGACACGGCCTCTCGCAGATAACTCAGCAGCTCTTCATCGCTGTACACCACCTGCATGGCTCTGCCGCCGATGACGTAGGATGGCCTTACAACGACCGGATATCCCAGCTTCTCCACAGCTGCAAAAGCCTCGTCCTCGCCGGTGACGGCGCAGCCTTCCGGCGTGGATATGCGCAGTTCCTGCAAAAGCTCATTGAACTTTTCTCTGTCTTCCGCCAGGTCGATGCTGGCATAGGAAGTTCCCAGGATGTTGATCATACGGCTGTCCAGCTTCTCCGCAAGGTTCAGCGACGTCTGTCCGCCGAACTGAACGATGACGCCTACCGGTCGTTCTTTTTTGATAATATTCATCACATCATCGATGTGAAGGGCTTCGAAATACAGCTTATCCGAGATGTCGGAATCTGTGCTGACGGTTTCCGGATTGTTGTTGGCGATGATGGCCTCATATCCCATTTCTCTGATGGCGTTGACGCCCTGTACGCAGCAATAATCAAATTCGATGCCCTGACCGATTCTAATCGGTCCCGATCCGATTACCAGGATCTTCTGGTTGTCGGTGATGATGTTTTCATCGCCCTTATCATAGCAGGAATAGTAGTACGGCGTCGCGATGCCCGACTTGCCGCCGCTAGTGTCCACCATCTTGTATACCGGATAAATGTCATTGTAGATACGGATGTCCTGAATAACTTCTCTCGGCACTCCGGAAAGCTCGATGATATCTTCATCCGTCAGACCCTTTGCCTCAACCTCCATCAGAAGTTCTTTGGTCAGCGGACCTTCCTTCAGTTGTTTTTCCAGATCGGTGATGTGCTTGATTTTATTCAAAAACCACTCATTGATCTTTGTCAGTTCATAGATGTCATCGACGGTCATCAGATCACGTCTCAACGCTTCGGCGATGCAGAAGATTCTCTCGTCATCGCAGGCCTTGAGCTTTGCCAGAAGCTCCACGTCGCTGAGGGATGATACGAACGGAATGTGCAGTCCGTCGCATTTGATTTCCACGGATGTCAGGGCCTTAAGTAAAGCGCTCTCGAAGCTTTTGCAAAGTGACATGACTTCTCCCGTCGCCTTCATCTGCGTGCCCAGCTTTCTGGAGGCAGTTCTGAATTTATCAAACGGCCATCTCGGGAATTTGACGACGATGTAGTCCAGGGACGGCTCGAAAAATGCAGTCCCTCCGGCTACGCTGTTTTTGATCTCGTCCAAATGATAGCCCAGCGCGATTTTCGCCGCGATTCTGGCGATCGGATAGCCCGCGGCTTTTGATGCCAGCGCCGAAGATCTGCTGACTCTCGGGTTTACCTCGATGACGATGTATTTGCCCGTTTCGGGATCCAGGGCAAACTGGATGTTGCATCCGCCTTCGATGCCCAGGCTTTTGATGATCTTTACCGATGCGTCCTTTAACATCTGGTTTTCTTCTTTGGTGATGGTCTGCGTCGGCGCCACGACGATGCTGTCGCCGGTATGGACTCCCACAGGGTCCACGTTCTCCATATCGCATATGATGATGCAATTGTCCGCGCCGTCTCTCATGACTTCGTACTCGATTTCTTTCCAGCCGGCAACGGATTTCTCCAGGAGGATCTGGCCGATGGCGCTGCTTTCCATGCCGCCGTAGCACAGTTCGTCCAGCTGTTCCATGGTCTCCGCGATGCCGCCGCCGGTGCCGCCCAGAGTATATGCCGGTCTGATGATGACCGGCAGGCCTTCCTTCTCGATGAACTCATGACATTCTTCTATACTGGTCGCGATGACGCTGGCCGGGACAGGTTCTTCTATCTCCTGCATCAGGTCCTTAAATGCCTCTCTGTCTTCAGCCTTTTTGATGCTCTCTCGGTTTACTCCCAAAAGCTCCACGCCGTACTTCGCCAGTATGCCTTTGCTCTCCATCTCCATGGCCAGATTCAAACCCGTCTGACCTCCGAATCCTGCCAGCATGCCGTCCGGGCGTTCTTTCTTGATCACATACTCGACGGTCTCCTCGGTAAGAGGCTCCATGTAGACTCTGTCAGCCACCTGTCTGTCCGTCATGATCGTAGCAGGGTTGCTGTTGATCAGAACGGTCTGGATTCCTTCCTCTCTGATGGCCTTGCAGGCCTGCGTTCCCGCATAGTCGAATTCTGCCGCCTGCCCGATGACGATCGGGCCGGAACCGATGATGAGTATTTTTTTGAGATAATCTTTTTTTGGCATTTTTTTGTGGACCTCCGTGGTTTTATTTCTTTAAAGTGTCTTTATTTCTTTAACATATTTATGATTATACGCTTTTGTTTATTTTTATGCAATACGTGTTTTTGTTTTTTTCCGCATACAAAAGAGAGCCCTGCAGCAGGCTCTCCTACGTTCTCTGTGAAACTTATTCTGTGTTTGTCCTGTGTTTATGCTACGTTTTAACGAGCTGCGGGGTGTTTGCCATAATCGGCCATGCCGATCTGTCCATCCGCCCAGCCCTTCTGACCGTCCATGGTCAGCACGCACCACTGGTGTTTATATTTATTCTTATTCTGGTGTTTCCATTTGTAGCCCATCTTGCTGAGCACAAGACCCAGCGCCCTGGTCGTTCCGGCGCAGGAACATCTCTTGGCGTAAAATACACCGTACGGCTTGTTATAGTACTTGCCTTTCATCGTGTATTTGCATCTGTCGTAAAAGGCGCTGACGGTGATGGCTGCCCTCTCGACTTTTTCCAGATCCGTCATTTCTGATGCGTACTTGCCGGAGCACTTTGCGATGAGCTTCGCCATCTTGTTGCATTTCTTGTCCTTCTTTTTCGTAGGCATTTTGTAACATACTCCCGTGTAGGAGATCACATAGTTCTTATAGATGCCCACATCGCACATGATGCCGTAATACTCGTCATCGTATGGATAAAAGTAGTAGTATTCTCCATCCACTTTCTTGAGCCCTGACTGGACGATTCCTTCCTCATTCGTGTACCAGCTGCCTTCATCTGTGACGACCCACCCGATGATCGGTTCGCCGTACTGATCCACCATGTAGTACTGCCCGTCGATATCCACCATCTCCGCGGCATTATCATCCAGCACATCTCCATCATATCCTGCAGGCGTCACCTGCTGGCCCAGACACATCGCGTCCGGCTGCTCGTTTTGGCAGCCTGCCTGCTCGGTTTGGGCGGTCAGCTGCTCGGTTTGGCTGCCTGCCTGCGCGCTTTGCTCGTCAGCGAATGTCGGCGCGGCCATCGTAAGCGCCACAACCGCGCTGATCGCCAGCAGCAATAATCGTCTTCCTGTTTTTGTCTTGCATATCATATCTTTATCCCCTCCGCATTGCCGTAACCTGTGCGTCACGGTAATTATATCATACTTTTTATCCTCAACTGTATAATAACTACACATTCATGGCGGCACTGTTACACCACTGGCGCGCAAATGCATCTAATGCGTTTATATCGCATTTGGTCAAATCGAAATATATTTTGCTGTTTACCAAAAGTCTTTGGTCAGGATGAATAATATCTCTGTTCTACCAAAGCAAAGCTCCCGAATTTGGTACATCGCAAATTTTATCAGCAAATGACCAAATAATCGCTGGCAAAGGCTTTGCGGTGTGCATGTTTTTAGGTCAATTATAAATTTCTTCAAACATATTCCAAAGGATCTTGGTCAAACGAAAGATTTATATCAAATTACCCAAACGCGATTGCAATCTGCATCATTATCGTGGTGCTTTTGTGACTTGTCTATCATGCATTTGGTCAGAACGAAATATTTTTTGCTGTTGACCAAAAGACTTTGGTCAGGATGAATAATATCTCTGTTCTACCAAAGCAAAGCTCCCGAATTTGGTACATCGCAAATTTTATCAGCAAATGACCAAATAATTGCTGGCAAGGGCTTTGCGGTGTGCATGATTTGGCGTGATACAGTAAAATTGTAATTAGGTCGTTCATTTTGATATAATCAC
>JAUMVD010000073.1 GCA_030530285.1 Bacillota bacterium
ACGAGAAAAGGCTCGCCTCCCGTTAAGGAGATGAGCCTTTGTCTACAGTCTGAAAAGGCAGTTTGACAACTGCCTTTTATTGACGCATGGCCGCATGGTGTTTAAAATATAGCAAAAGATTTTGTTGGCACGAGGCACATGGGAAACGATCATGGCGAAAATCAATAAAGAATTTCAAAAAGACTGGAAAAACGCATCAGCAGGAGATAAGCGCCATCTCAGGAAAATCATCATTCTATTGGCTGCTTTGACCCTGGTTCCCGTGCTGTTTATCGCCTTTTCCATGGCGAGCGGTTCCATGTGGCTGGACGACGAGCCATATTATGATATGGAGTTTCACCGCGGCGGCAGAGATGCCAGACCGGAAAACACACTCTACGCCTTTCAGTACGCGTTGGAAAACGGCGCGACCACCATCGAGTGCGACATGCAGCTTACGGCAGACAACCAGCTGGTGATGGGGCATAACGCCGCATTGAACCCGGACATTACGACGGATGCGGACGGCAAACGCGTCAAGGCGGACACCTATTATGTTCACGATATGACGCTGAAGGAACTTCAGCAATATAATGTCGGACAGATGGACCGGTCCAGTGAATACTACGATATGCATGGCCAGAGCCAGGTCATGGCGGATACGTCCATCCCGACGCTCAGAGACCTCTTCCAGCTGGTCAAAGACAGCGGGAATGAGTACATCCGGCTGAGCATAGAAGCGAAATATATTTCGGACCCGGCGGCGGGCATCCTCTATGAGAAAAATCCGGATAAGGACATCCTTCTTAAAGAATTTCTGTCTCTGGTCAAGGAATTCGGTTTTGAGGACAGGGTGATTCTGCAGTCCTTTGATTGGGATATCCTCGTCAAGATGAAAGAAATGGACCCTTCGATCGACACCTGCGCGCTGTACAGCGAAGAACCCGACTGGGGCGAGGTAGACGCGACCACGCTGTGGATCGACAGGGATGAGCCATCTCCGTGGCTGGGCGGTATCGACATCCATGATTTTGACAACGACCCAGTCAAAGCGGCGCACGCACTGGGGATCGACAGTGTTTCTCCTTATATTGGCGAGACCACACAGGAGCTCGTCGAAGAAGCGCATGAGTTCAGCATGGACGTCATCGTATGGACGGTCAACTATGAGGAGGATATGGAAAAAATGTATGAGATGGGTGTCGATGGCATGATCACCGACAGACCATGGGCTCTGAGAGAGTATCTGGAGTCAAAGGGAGCAAAGATCAGACCGGTATCTGAGGTGGATCTCCCATATCATCTGGAGCCGGAGCATGTCGACGTGACCGATAAAAAGGCAGAAGGCGGAATGGACGCTGCTTATTAAGGGATGTAGACACATGCATGGAAGCATTTAAATGACCGAACAGATATCGTGATCGATATCTGTTCGGTCATTCTTTTTTTGCGCTGATTTGCTGCGCGGTCTTATGCCGCTGCAGGAACCTGATCTCCTGCAGCTACCGCGTCCTTGGAGCCCGCCGGCACATATTTTACCAGTACGAATGCCGGGATCATAAGAAGAGCCAGAATCATGAACAGGTTGAACATTGCCGAGGACTGGTCGAAGTTCACAGCAATCATTTCCATAACGAACATAGCGATAAAGCATCCAATCTGAAGTACAACTTTCTTATTCATCTTACTACCTCCTTAGTCGTAATTGGTGATCATTTTCTCTTTGCAATTAAAGAGTAGCACGGCGCCATCAATATGCCTAATTGATGGTTTTTGTTGTAACGATAAATAAAAGTGATTGATACATCTACCCGATTCTTTTATTTCTTAAGAATGTGATGTATGATTATCATGACGATCGGATGATTAATGCAGCGAATGAACTGAGATGAGGAGCAGGAACTTGAGTAAAGGAACGACAGCATTAAAAACAGAGCGTTTGCTTTTAAGACGCCATATCATGGAAGACGCGGAGGTTTTATATCGGAATTTTGGACTGGATGAGGAAATGTTCAAGTACTCCGGATGGAATCCCTATGCCACGCCGGATGCGGCCAGAGAGACCGTCAGCCGCTTCATCGCGCAGTACGCTGAGGACCGCTTCTACGGCTGGGGAATCGAATATGAAGGCCGGCTGGTGGGAACCATCGGCGCGTATGATTATGATCCCGAAACGGGCAGTATCGAAATAGGCTGCAGCATCGAGCGCGGGCGCTGGGGCAAAGGCTTCGGAACAGAAGCGGTAAAGGCCGTGCTCCACTACCTGACGGAACAGGAAGGCATCCAATGTGTGACCGCATGGTGCGCGAAGGATAACGTCGGTTCCGGCAAGATCATGGAAAAAGCCGGTATGCGTCTCACAGACATAGAAGAAGACGCCCTGGAAATCGGCGGCAGGAAATATGATAAAATGAACTACTGTTATCAGGCGGAATGCATATGAGAGAATTACAGAACAAAACAGGCTTCGGCTTTCTCAGACTGCCGGAGGATGAAAAGAAGGGCACGTTAAAATGGGAAGAGATCGATCGCTTGGTGGATGCATACATGTCCCGCGGCGGCATCTGGTTCGATACCTGTTACACATATATGGACGGCATGAGCGAAGAGGCTGCCCGCCGCTGTGTGGTGGAGAGAAAGGACAGAGACAGCTTTAAGCTGATCGAAAAGCTGCCGGGCTACCTGTGTCACTCCCATGGGGATTGTTACAAGTACTTCCAAGAAGAGCAAAAGCGCTGCGGAACGGAGTATTTCGATGTATTCATGCTGCACTGGCTCAATCAGGAACACTATGACATCGCCCAGCGATACGATCAGTTCGGATTTCTGCAGGAAATAAAGGAAGCGGGACTTGCCGGCAGGATCGGGTTTTCCTATCACGACAGCGCGGCGCTGCTGGATCAGATACTGACGGAACATCCCGAAGTGGACGTGGTGCTTTTGCAGATCAACTATCTGGACTGGGAGTCTGCAGGCATCGAGTCACGCAAGTGCTATGATATCGCCGTCGGGCACGGCAAGAGCGTTTTTGCAATGGAGCCGGTAAGGGGAGGAACCCTGGCAAAGCTGCCTGCGGAGGCGGAGAAGGTGCTGAAAGACCGGCATCCTGACTGGACCCCGGCCGACTGGGCGCTGCGTTTCGTACAGTCACTTCCCGGCGTGGAACTGTGTCTCAGCGGCATGAACCGGATGGAACAGATCGAGGCAAATCAGAAGCCGTTTCCTTTGATGAGGGAAGGGGACTTCGCTGTGCTGGATGACGTTTGTGAAATACTGCGCGGCGAAACAGACATCCCGTGTACCGGATGTCGGTACTGTACCGCCTACTGCCCGCAGGGAATCGCCATCCCGGACTATTTCAGGATGTACAATGAATTGCAGCGGTGGCCGGATGAAGGCTGGAAGATACGCCCCGTATTGAGGCAGTTCTGCGAGCATCATCCGAAGCCGTCCGCGTGCACAGGGTGCAAAAGCTGTGAAGCCCATTGCCCGCAGCACATCGCCATATCCGAATGGATCGGTAAAGTACAAGACATATGATAGGATAAGACAGGAGAGAGAAACCATGGATGATTTGGTAAAGGTCAATAATGAATTCAATATGTTCGGTTTGCACTTCGCGGATCCCTGGGCGACGCTGATTCGTCTGGCGCTGATCATCGTTATCGGCATGATATTGATCACGATCGTGATCGCGGTACTCAGGAAAATTCTTAAACGGATCAATTCGCTGGATGACATGCTGAATTCCTTTGTCATCAACGCCATCAGAGTGATCTGCATTATCCTGCTGGTCGCCATATGCCTGGACACCTTAGGCGTCAACATCGGAACGATCGTAGCCGTGCTGGGCGCTGCGGGAGCCGCCATAGCGCTGGCGCTCAAAGACAGCCTGGCCAATGTAGCGGGGGGACTCATGATTCTGATCACGCAGCCCTTCAAAAAAGGTGATCTGATCAACATCGGGGAATACCGCGGCAGAGTACAGCAGATCGATCTGTTTCTCACAACGCTGCGAACGCTCAATTATCAGATCATTACCATCCCCAACGGACTTGTCAACACCTCGATTCTGGTCAATGAGAGCAGAGAGGAGATGCGCCGTGTGGATCTGACCTTCAGCATCGACTACGACAGTGATGTGGCAAAGGCAAAGGAAATCATGCATCAGGTCTGCCGCGGGACGGATCTGGTCCTTCGCGAGCGTGAGCCGGTGATCGGTGTGCGCATGAATGATGACAGCGCCATCGTGCTGGATCTCATGGCCTGGTGCCGTACCGAGGACTACTTCAATACGCAGTATTATCTGCTGGAGCATGTGAAGATGGCCTTTGACGAGGCGGGAATCACCATACCGTATCCGCACATGACGGTGAAACTGGACAAATAACCGGACAAATAAATCGATAAGATAAAATAAGATCATAAGACCGGCCGGGCAGCGAATGCTGCCCGGTTTTTGCTGCGGGAAATGTCGCTTCCGAAACGACCTTTGCGGGCTGCACGTGATTTATAGTGGACACGAAAAGACGACATGTTTTCAAGAGATGGAAAGGAGAATCGGATATGAACGAGATTGAAAGGATGATCAAAAGGAACGAGAGGGAACAGTTTTACGACTACTATATTGGACTGGGGTATGACCATAAAGTCGCGGCGGTGTTGGCGCTGTTCACGTACGGAGATGGCAGATCACGGGCTGTCTCCATCGACAGGCTGTATGACGACATTTGCAAAGGCAGGGCAGACATGCGGGAAGTAAGCGAAGCGGCTGCCGAAGCGAGATATACTGCGGGAGGTGTGCAGGCGCCTCGAAAACTCAGAGCGATGAGTGTAAACCGTGTGTCAGAACCGGAGTATGCATCGTATGACGCGTCCTGCGATGAAGCTGCGGATATGTGCTGCTGCGAGAGCGCAGGCATGTCCGAACTTGGGATACCGCGTTTCTTACGTGACGAGGGTTTTGCAACAGATGAATATGAGCCAATCGAAGAAAAGGATGCCAGAAGTACTGCGCAGGAATCCACCTCCACCTTTCGCATGACCACCAACACAGCTTCCGCAGGCGTGATTCTCAATCAGCTCAGAAATGACCGCGGAATCGATCAGAGTATGGTTCGTATCGAAGAAATGCTGAATTATTTCCGATATGACAGCGAGATCCCGAAGGACGATATGTTCAACATCACCAGCGAACTGATGGATCTATCCGATGACAGGAAGTGCCTCTACATCAATGCTCAGGGACGCGAAGAGGTGAAGGATAGGCAGAATATCATCATACTGCTGGATGTATCGGGCAGTATGTGCAGCAATGCGGAGCAGACGCAGGCCGCGATCGCGACGATCATCAGCAAACTGGGAAATGGGGATAAACTCAGCCTTGTTACATATAGCAACAGGGATCGTGTTGAGCTGGACGCATTAACCATCAACGGGTATGAGGATCGTCTCCGCACTTTAGAGACGCTGCTCTCCATCCAGATAAGTGGATTTACATGTGGATCCAGGGGAATCGAAAGAGCATACGAGATCGGTAAGAAAAACTATATCGAAGGCGGAAACAATCAGGTGATACTCATCACGGACGGAGATCTGAATTTCGGGATCACGGATAAGGGCGGTCTGGAGGAACTGATCGAACGGAAGAAAAAAGACAACCTGTTTCTCAGCGTGATCGGCACGGGCTTGTTCAACTATAAGGACGATAAACTGGAGACCATCAGCAAGCACGGCAACGGCGTCTATCGTGTCGTGAACAACCTGGCAGATGTCAAAAAGAGCATCGATGATGAATACGCTTCTCTGGTCAATATCATCGCCAAAGACGTGAAAGCCCAGGTGGAATTCAACCCGGAAATCGTGGAATCTTACCGTCTTCTGGGATTTGAGAACAGGGAACTGGCCAGAGAAGATTTCTCCAACGACAAAGTGATTTCGGAGCCTTTTGGATCAGGCGGCCATGGCGTTGCGCTGTATGAGCTGAAGCTGAAAACAGATGACGCTCCTGTGGACAGCGGCCTCAAATACAGCAAGCTGGTCACCACCGGATCATCTGAACTTGGAACGGTGAAGATCAGATATAAGGAACCGCTGGAAGATGTATCCCACGAAATGGAGAAAGTCTTAGAAACCGCAGAAGCTTCCTTTACGGACAATCTGCGTCTGGCATTCATCGTATACGTATGTTCCGAAAAGCTGAGAGGATCGGATAAAATCGGTCCTGCAGAAATCGATGTGGCGAAACAGTTATACGCGGAACTGGGAGATTCGATCAAAGAAAAGAACGCCGCTGACCTCTATAAGCTGGCGGGGATCCTGGACAGGACCGAACGGGAACTCGGTGTGAGGAAAAGGAGGTATACGATTGAGGACTATATGTGGTAGGTAGCCGGCAGCGCATTTTGGTGTTGAAGCCCCCGATAAAGCGTGGTATAAGATAATTGAATCAAATTTAACCTATCAGGATGGGGGGTTCAACATGAGCAGTACAATGTATCAGGTATCTACATTACAGGCTTTGGCGCTGGGATATACGCGGCCGGTAACGACGGTCAGCGAGTTGGTCCGCCACGGGAATATAGGCCTGGGAACCTTCGAAAACGTTGACGGAGAAATGATCATACTGGATGGCGAGTGCTACCGCGCAGCCGAAGACGGTTCGGCGTCTCCCGCGCCCGGGGAGCTGGGGGTGCCTTTTGCATCGGTGACGAATGCAAAGGCTGAAAGGCTCTTCGATATCGATGATGTGGCGGACATGGAAACGCTGAAAACGCTGCTGACGCTCACCATCGAGGAAGACTTTGCGCTGAACAGCATGCACATCATCCGGATAGACGGGCATTTCAATGAAGTATCGGCCAGGTCGGAGTCGGCATACAAGTCGGCCCATGTGGATCTGAAGGACATCCTGGCGCAGACGCAAAAGGATTTCGCCTTTGAGGATATCAGCGGGACGCTGGTCTGCGTTTATTATCCTGACTACATGGACGGCATCAATGCGCCGGGATGGCATGTCCACTTCCTTTCTGAAGACAGAAAAAAGGGAGGGCATGTTTTTGGGATCGTTCTTGATCAGGGCAAAGCCAAGTGGACGAGAATCAACAACATCGAAATCGCCCTGCCGCAGGAGCCGGCTTTTGATACATATGCCCTCAAAGGCGCCTCGCAGGATGATATCAAAGAAGTCGAACAGGGGAATGGCTGAGAAGGATGACGAAGAAGAATGAAGAGGAAGGATGAAGAGAAAAACCGCTAAGGAGATACTGGCAGAATCATTTCACGAGCTGTCAGACATAAAGGATGTAGATAAGATCACGATCCACTCAGGCAGGCCATCATCCGAACCGGTGAAACAGCACCTTTCACTGATGGAAGAAATCGGCATGGAAAACTACATGATCGAACAGTTGGGTGACTAAACCAAACTGCATATAACTGCATATAATAGAACTTCACCGAAACACGAGACTTCACAGCTCAACTGTACTGGTCAAGTAAAATTGTAATAGAGTAACTCATTTTATGCTACTTTT
>JAUMVD010000074.1 GCA_030530285.1 Bacillota bacterium
TTCGGCGATAATTGTCAATGTTTCTGACTGTTGTCTCCCTATGTGAGCCTATGTTATAATTCCATAAGAAGTGATTTAGAGTTGAGGTGAACGAAAATGAAAGAATCAGGAGAAATGTATCTGGAATCGATACTGGTGCTGTCTAACAGACAGAACTCCGTTCGCTCCATCGATATAGCGGAATATATGGACTATTCCAAACCAAGCGTAAGCCGTGCTGTAGGCAACCTTAAGAAGGACGGCTATATCATAGTAGACGAACGCGGCAATATCGCTCTCACCAAGAACGGGCGCGATATCGCGGAGAAAATCTACGAACGGCACATTGTGCTTTCGGGACTGTTCGAATCTCTGGGCGTCAGCCACGAGACGGCCGTTGATGATGCATGCCGCATCGAGCATGTCATCAGCGATGAAACATTCGAAGCATTCAAGAACTATATGAGCAAATGCGAGAAATAACGAATTTACTGTTGTCGATTATGGATCTGGGCGAGGCCGAACGCAACAGCAATCGGCTCGTCAGAATCGTTTTCGCTGACAAACGCAGGAAATCATTAGAATATAAAAAAGTAACCATGCGGCCTGTAAGCATAAAAGGCGAATATATGTATCAGGCCGAGTTTTATTATGAAAAAAAGGTTACGCACCGCAACATCCCATATTTCGAAGGGGTGGATTTCGCGGAGCAGCTCATCTCAGATGACTTCAAGCAGGTCAACATCCTTACCGAAAAGGAAGACATCCAGATCCTGGCATCAAAACCCGATCGTCCCAGGATCACCCGCCGCCCCGCCAGCCGAACCGCTGCCGGGCTGAGCCACGACAGGACGAAACACTACATTCTGGAGGATGGCGTCCCTTGTGACTTTCTCGTGGAACTTGGAGTGATGAATCAGGACGGCAACGTCCGAAAGCAGCATTACGCCAAATTCCGTCAGATCAACAGATTTCTGGAAATCGCCGATGATTCCTTCGAAGACCTGCCACAGACCGGTCGTCTCAGAGTCATCGATTTTGGCTGCGGCAAAAGCTACCTGACCTTTGCGCTCTACTACTACTTACGGCTGATCAAAGGCCGCGACGTGGAGATTATCGGTCTGGATCTGAAAGAAGATGTGATCAGGTTTTGTAATGACATCGCCCGCAGGCTGCACTACGATGATCTCAAGTTCCTGACGGGAGATATCGCGGATTACGAAAGTGACGGAGCCGACATGGTTGTGACGCTCCACGCCTGCGATACCGCCACGGATTTCGCTCTCATCAACGCCGTGGGGTGGAACAGCAAGGTCATCCTATCCGTTCCGTGCTGCCAGCACGAACTGTTCTCGCAGATTCATGAACCCGTCAATGATCCGATGCTCAAACACGGCATCATCAAAGATAAGTTTACGGAGCTTTTGACCGATGCCCTGCGCGGGCTGAAACTTGAGTCCGCCGGATACGATGTCAGGATGATCGAATTCACATCGCTGGAACACACCTCAAAAAACATCATGATCAAGGCCATTTATGATCCCGACGCAAAGGCCATGCAAAAAGCCTCGTCAGAATACGAGGCTCTCAAAGATTTCTATCACGTAACGCCGACGATCGACGCCCTCTAAGGGGCGTTTTTTTATACGCCCATGATCAGCGGCACGCCCACGGATGTGGCGATGCACATCATGAATCCGGTAATAAAAGAATAGATGACCGTATCCGGTCTGCAGGATTGTTCAACGATCGGAATGCATACATCCATGGCAGCAGAGCCCGGAAGCCCTGTGGACTCGATATATCCGAATTTCCTGGCGATCAGAGGAATCAGTATGATGCCTGCCACTTCCCGCATGACGTTATGCATGAAGGAAACGGCGCTGGCGATGATATACTGCTGCCCCGCGCTGGCGATGACGATAGGCGCGTAACTGTACCAGCCGAATCCGGCGCAGATCGCCAGGCTTTCCCTCATCGAAAATCCCATCACGATGCAGGAAGCAGTGCCGATGATCATCGTTCCGATCATCGCGGCGATTGGAAACGCCAGGACTCTCAGCCCCACCGTTTTGATGGATTCAAAGACCCCTTCTTTAGAGCCGATATCAAATCCCACGAAAAACATGAGAAAACACAGCGTGATCACCAGGGCGTAATACGAGATCCTGTCAAACGCTTCCAGGTAATCCGAGAACATGCCCGCGATGACCAGCGCGCCGATGGCCATGCCGCCGCCAACGACAATAATGATGATGATCGTCGTCTTGAGGTTTTTTAGCTTCTCTTCCCACGTCACTTCATGGCGCGTTCCGGTTTCGGCGGCGCCCTCTCCGATCAGATCACCATGCCTGTCCATGCGAAAAATCTTACGCGTCAGCGTGATCGCGCCGATACTGCCGCCTGCGCAGCATATCGTGACAATCAGGGATGTGACCCCTATCGACCCCAGACTTGACGTGACCTCCTCGTTGATCCCCATGCGCAGGCCCATATCCAGACACAGCAGGTAAACGACGATCATCATGGCCTTTGGCGTCCACGAGAAATCGTAGTCCCGTTTCTTCAGGCGCTTTGCCAGCACATATGCAATTATCATAAAGCTCCAGTAAAGAGCGAGTAATTTCATTGAAACGATTCTCCGTTTATTTGATCTCTGTTTATTTGATGATCCAGTTTATGGGCTCGATGCCTTTGGATAACAAAAATTCATTGGTCTTTGAGAAGTAATTGCCGCCCCAGAACCCGTTGTGAGCAGCCAGCGGGCTTGGATGCGCCCCCATAATGATCAGGTGCTGCGGGTTCGTGATGAGGGCTGACTTGGCCTTGGCATTTGCGCCCCACAGGATAAACACGATGGGCTCTTCCCGCTGATTCAGCAGCTCGATGACCCGGTCCGTAAAGATTTCCCAGCCTTTGCCCTTGTGGGAATTCGCCTCATGCGCGCGGACCGTGAGCACCGCGTTCAAAAGCAGCACTCCCTGCTTCGCCCAGTCCGTGAGATTTCCGTGATTCGGCGGCTCGACGCCGAGATCGCTTTTCATCTCCTTGAATATATTCACCAGTGACGGCGGCACTTTGACGCCTTTTTTCACGGAGAAGCAAAGGCCATGGGCCTGACCCGGCTCGTGATACGGATCCTGCCCGATGATGACCGCTTTTACCTTGTCATATGGCGTATACTTCAGCGCGTTGAAGATATCGTACATATCCGGATATACCGTATGCGCCGCGTACTCTTCCTTCAGGAAATCTCTCAGCTTGATGTAATATTCTTTATTGAATTCCTCTGCCAGAACGTCGTCCCAGCTGTTTCCTATCGTTACCATTTTTTACCTCTCAACAAGACCTCATTAGTATATCACTTTTATGCTATAATAAAAATATGAAACAGGCATTCTTATCAGAACTGGCCGGAAAGCCTTTGGTGCATTTCCTCCAAAAGGCCGGCTACAATACAAACTTTATCAGACAGAACAACTATGTGGATCCCCGCATATCTACCCATGCGGATCTTTTTATGTGTCAATTCGGTTTATGGGAGGAAGCCGGTCTCTTTCACGGAGATCCCGAAAAACTCGGTCAGGATTATCCACAGGATATCATCTATAACGCCATCTGCACCAGAGATTATTTCGTCCACATGATCACCGAAAGCGATCCCGACATGATGGAGGCCGCGATGATCTGGCGCAAAAGCATCGTATCCCCCGATGACAGCACGGAGAAAGTCAAGGTCATCGGCGTCAATCAAGGGTACACCAGATGCACATGCCTGCCGGTTGACAACCGTTCTTTTATCACCGCAGATGCGGGCCTGGCCACTGCGCTGGAGTCCCAGGGCGCTTCCGTTCTTACCATAAAACCCGGAAGCATACTGCTGCCGGGTTTCGACTACGGTTTTATCGGCGGCTGCGCCGGGAATATCTATATCGACGATCTGGAAGATCCATCCAGACCGCCGCAGCGAGCCATCATATTCAACGGGGACCTGAGCCGTCACCCCGATTTCGAACGCATCTCGAGCTTCATCAAAAGCCGCAATATCTATCCCGTATACTTCGAAGGATATACGCTGGAAGACATCGGCAGCATCCTGGTATCAGAATGGTGATTTCCGATATCAGAATGGTGATACCATCGCCTTGAACGCGTCCATGGACTGATTCCTGCTCATTCTCTGTCTCGGCAGCATCAGCGGATCATCGCCAGGTTTTGCCCTGCCCTGTGTCGTGGTCATGGCGCACAGGAATCCGGCATCCTCTACGATGGATCTGGTGTTGTCATTCGTATCTCCGAACGGATAAGCAAAAGCCTCGCCGCTGCCAACGATTTCTATTGACTTCTTCAGATCTGCCACCCCGTCATCGTGTGAAATGACTGTCATGATTCCGCCGTGTCCGATATTGCCTCCGCCCCGGTGCATATCGTGTGAGTGAGATTCATACTGAACGTATTCGCTCTGGTATTTCTCAGTGGCCAGCTTTTTCTTGCCGTCGTGAGATGTGATCACGAAGCTGGTAGCCGGCACTTTGTATTTCTCCAGGACAGGAATGCCGTTATCCAGGAAGGAATAGGCTCCATCATCAAAGGTGATCACGATGCTCTTTTCCGGAAGCAGCAGTTTGCCGTCAACGTAATCTCTGACTTCCTGCCATGTCGGGAAATAGTACCCTTCCTGAATGAGCCAATCCAGTTCCTCTGAAAGGTCCTCCTTGCTGATGTAATTCGCATTCACATCTGATGGGATATCGTTCTCATCATACACGTAGTGATACATGCAGATCGGAAGTCCTGACGTCTCATACTCCGTATTCGGCTCGACCTTCACGGTACGCGAGACCTGTGTGGTCTTACCCTCTGCGTCGCTGACCGTGTATCGGATCTTCTGATTGCCGGCTTTGTTCAGATCCGCCTCATCGACCTCAACCTGCGCCGTGAGGTCATTGCCCTGGCTGTCAGTTGCGGAGAATCCCGGATCCTTATACTCGTCTCCCAGTTTGATCGTCACATCATCTTCTCCCTTGAGCTGAATCACAGGATCCATCTCGTCGAGGACCGTTACCGTTCGCTGCATCGTAAAATTACCGGCTTTATAAGATAACTTATATTTCCCGGGAGTTTCGGTGTCGATCTTGCCGCTCACCTTGACCTGATCGCTGACATCCCTGCCGTGAAGCACGGCTGTCGCGCCGGGATCGGAATACACCCCGTTCAGGCCCACTGTGTCGCTGCTATTGCCTTTGAGCACCAGATACGAATCACTGGAATAGTAGTGGAACGTATACCCGGCTATGCCTATGACAACGACTGCCAGCGCTATTAAAATGATGTTGAATGTCTTTTTCCTCTTCATGCTGTTATTATATCACATATATACATTTGTGTTTTGGGTATTCCGTGTTAAAATTTATTTATGAAAAAGCACGCCATTATACCGATTTTCATACCTCACAGAGGCTGCCCCAACGACTGCGTTTTCTGCAATCAAAAGGCCATTACGGCCAGGCAGGCCGATGTGACGCCCGAGGGAGTCAGGCAGATCATTGAAGACTACCTCCCCACCCTTACCGGTCGCGGCCTTGAAACCATAGAGGTCGCTTTTTTCGGTGGCAGCTTTACCGGAATCCCTATCGAAGACCAATCCGCGTTTCTGCAGGTGGCTGCGGAATACAAAAGCCGCGGACTCATCGACAAGATCCACATGTCCACAAGACCCGATTACATCGACGAAAAGATTCTGGATAACCTCAAAGCCTTTGACGCGGATGTCATCGAACTCGGCGTGCAGTCCTTTGATCCCGCCGTGCTTGAGGCGTCCAACCGCGGTCATCAAGTGGAGGACGTGTACAGAGCGTGCGATCTGATCAAATCCTACGGATTCGAGCTGGGGATCCAGCTCATGATCGGGCTGCCGCAGGACAGCCTGGAAAGCTGCATTTACTCGGCCCGCGAGACGGTTAAGATCGCCCCTTCCATCGCGCGTCTCTACCCTACCATCGTGCTCAATGATACCGAGCTTTTGAACATGTACCTGCGGGGAGAATATCAGCCGCTGACCACGGATGAGGCGGTGGCCGTGACCAAGGAAATGTACCGCATCATCAGCGGAGCCGGCATCAAAATCATCCGCGTCGGGCTCAAAAGCACCGACCTCATCAACGACTCCGATTCCGATACCAACCAAACGGTGGGACACACCTACCACCCTGCTTTCAGACAGCTCGTCGAGGGCGAAATCGCCCGAGAGGATCTGGAGGCTCAGCTCACGGAGATCATCAGCAGGCGCGGCGGGGGCCAGCTTGAGAGGCGTAACCCTGGCGGGTGCGAACTGGCGGTTTCCTTCTTCAGCAACGGCGTTTCCTTCTCAAACATGATCGGCAACTCCCGCCGAAATAAGATTTACTTCGCCAAAAAATATCCGGAAATAAAAATAGCCTTCAAGAGAGATGACTCTCTCGAAGACATGGTTTTTGTTGCGAAAGCGTAACTGCGCCGGGCGACTGCTTCGCTGATTTCAGGAGTATGCTTATCTGTGCATGCAGATTCCTGCGCCCATTCTCATGTACGTTTCCCCGTCTCTTCTGTATGAGCAGAACAGTTCCGGCTCGCAGCACGTGCAGTGCTCACTGATGCTTATGTTTTCTTCCGGAATTTTCATGCCCAGGACCTGACTTTTGACCGCTGCCTTGAGATCCAGCAGGTATTTCGTCTCCGGTTCTTCTCTGGTCTCTTCACTGGTCTGTTCATCGTCTTGCCCGGTACCTTCACGTTCCTGTTCGGGGCCTTTGCGCTCTATCACCTCTGCGAAGGAAGCCCCCCACTCCATCAAAAACTGGGACGGCACTTCCTCTCCCACTTCGAAACAACACTTGCTGATTCCAGGCCCCACGTGGACCTTGATATCGTCAAGCCCCGCTCCGAAAACATACGCCATTCTCCGGATCGCCTGAGGCACAATCCCGCCTACTACGCCGCGCCAACCTCCGTGGACGAGACCGATCACGCCTTTGTTTTCGTCGTACATGTATACCGGCAGGCAGTCCGCGTGAACGGAAGTGAGAAGGACGTTCGCTGCGTTCGTTACGATCCCATCGGTTTCCGGCAGAATCAGCCCGTCCGGATAGCTCTCCCTGAGGGCGGGCATATCTTCCTCCTTGATCACCGCTATGTTGGTTCCGTGGACCTGCTTGGGCCACACTTTATATGCATCCGCAAGCCCCGCTTCCTCAAAGACCTCTTCATTATTAAAAATCGTGCCCCCCGGCGTCCCTTTTACCGCACCTTCCTTCGTCGTGAAAAAGGCTCTGACACCGGGCTCGTTTTCGAATATGTCTAAATACTTCATCGATGTGTTCTCCTTATAGGTTTTCCTTACGGCTACTATAGTAACTCAGCCTGCCCGCGTGTGTCAAAGGTCGATAGGCAGCCTGCCCGCTCCAGCCCTTGCCCGCTCCA
>JAUMVD010000015.1 GCA_030530285.1 Bacillota bacterium
AAAACTACAAAAGCAGCTCTTAAAAACGCATAATATTTCAAAAAAATAAGACAACATTGAAGTAAAACAGATATAGGATGTAAAACTACAAGAAAAAGGAATATTTCTTGTAGTTTTCTTATGAGGAGGAGAAAAACTGCAACACTCGCGACAAAACCGGCGACAAAATCCGCCACAACACTCGCGGGGAAGGCAGACCTAAAAAAAAACAAAAAATGTTAGCACTCGCTATTGACGAGTGCTAACAAAAGTGTTATATTATAGTCACAAAGGCGGTATTCAAAATAGTAACTATAATATAAAAGGAGGTATTAACCATGATGATGCCTAGTATTTACAATAACAATCTATTTGATGAATTCTTTGACGGTTTCTTCGCAGAGCCTGCAAGGAAAGCTCCGGAAAAGAGAAGATTCGATCTGATGAAGACCGATATCAAGGAATTGGATAAGGCTTTCGAGCTGGATATCGATATGCCGGGAGTCGCGAAAGAGGACGTAAAAGCCCAGATCGTAGACGGATACCTGATCGTAAGCGCATCCACAAACAAGGAGAGCGAAGAGAAGGACGAACAGGACAAGTACATCAGAAAAGAGAGATACTCAGGATCCATGAGCAGAAGGTACTATGTCGGAGACAACATCGAGCAGGATGATATCAAGGCGAAGTTCGAAGACGGTATCCTGAAGCTGACCATTCCTAAGGAAGTGCCTAAGAAGGATCCGGAACCGAAGTTCATCACCATTGAAGGTTAAGCAAAGGCTCGCAAATAGCAAAAGCTTCGACCACAACCATGGCCCGCTGCGGCGGGCCAGCATTTTTTTATAAGCAATCAGCAGAGGAGGAGCCGTTCATGGCAAAGAAACAATTCAAGGCAGAATCAAAGCGTTTGCTGGATCTGATGATCAACTCGATTTATACGCATAAGGAAATCTTCTTAAGAGAGCTCATTTCCAACGCCAGCGACGCCATCGATAAAATGTATTATAAGGAGCTGGCTGACGGCAAGACGGGCGTCAGCAGGGATGATTTCGAGATCATCATCGAAGCCGACAAAGACGCCAGAACACTGAAGATCAGAGATAACGGAATCGGCATGAATAAGGAAGAGCTGGAGAAAAATCTCGGTACCATTGCCAAATCCGGATCTTTGGATTTTAAACAGAACATGGAAGACATGGATGAGATCGATATCATCGGTCAGTTCGGCGTCGGATTCTATTCCGCGTTCATGGTCAGCGACAAGGTTCAGGTGCTGAGCCGCAGCTCCGATGAGGAGCAGGCCTACATCTGGGAATCAAAGGGCGCTGACGGCTATACCGTCAAGGAAGCCGATAAGGACAGCAATGGAACGGAAATCACTCTCACATTAAAGGAAAACACAGAGGATGAGAACTACGACAGATACCTGGAAAGCTACGTGATTAAGGGCCTCATTAAGAAATACTCCGACTACATCAGCTATCCGATCAAGATGGAATCCATGCGCCCGGTGGAAGACCCGAAAGCCGCAGAAGAAGGCACCGATGAGGAACCGGTCATGGAGATCTATATGGAGACCCTCAACAGCATGGTGCCGCTTTGGAAGAAGCAGAAATCCGAGATTTCCACGGAAGACTATAACAACTTCTACAAAGACAAGTTCGACTTCATGGATCCGGCCAAGGTGATCCACACCAACGTGGACGGACTCATCAGCTACACGGCGCTTTTGTTTATCCCGTCCCAGGCTCCGTACAACTACTATACAAAAGACTACGAGAAGGGACTGCAGCTCTATTCGTCCGGAGTCCTTATTACCGATAAGTGCCCGGATCTGTTGCCGGACTATTTCAGCTTCGTGAAAGGTCTGGTGGATTCTCAGGATCTGTCGCTGAACATATCCCGAGAAGTGCTGCAGCATGACAGACAGCTGAAGGCCATCGCCAAGACGCTGGAAAAGAAGATCAAGTCCGAACTGCTGGACATGCAGAAAAAGGATCGGGAAGGCTACATCGAATTCTTTAAGAATTTCGGCCTGCAGCTGAAGTTCGGCATGTACGACAAGTACGGCATGAATAAGGACAAGGTCAAGGATCTGGTGATGTTCTATTCCTCAAGCGAGGAAGAGCTGGTAACCCTGGCAGAGTACGTGAGCAGGATGAAGGAAGATCAGACCGATATTTACTACGCCAGCGGTGACAGCATCCAGCAGATCGACAGACTCCCTCAGACCGAGGGCCTTAAGAGCAAAGGCTACGAGATTCTGTACATGACGGATGACGTTGACGAATTCGCCATCCAGATGCTGCACGAATACGACGGCAAGACGTTCAAATCCGTACAGTCGGATGATATCGCAGACAGCGAAGAAGATAAAGCAAAAGCCGAGAAAAAGGCCGAAGAGAGCAAAGATATGCTGGAAGCCATGGCCAAGGCACTGGAAGGCAAAGTCAGCGAAGTCAAGATCAGCACCAGACTGACCAGTCATCCTGTATGCCTCACCGCCAAAGGCGGCCTCAGCATCGAGATGGAAAAAGTCCTCAGCCAGATGCCGATGGATGAGCAGATCAAGGCCGAAAAGATCCTGGAGATCAACGCCGATCACGAGATCATGCAGGCCCTGACAAAAGCCTTTGAGCGAGGCGACGGAAGTCTGGAAGAATACGCGGGGCTGCTGTACGAACAGGCCAGACTGATTGAAGGGCTCCCGGTGGAGGATCCGATCAAATTCAGCGACGCGGTTTGCAGGCTGATGACAAAATAGTAGAAGTACCGCGCCTTACTGTGGTATATTAGAACCATGGGAAGAGCAGACGAACACGCATACATCAGAATAGGCAAAGACATCAAGACCGGCAGGATACCCGGTCTTGTTGTGTTGCTGGGAAAAGAACAGTTTCTGGTCAACTTTTATGCGGCCTTTCTGACAAAGAAATATGTAAACGAGGCCAGCAAAAGCCTGGATCTCGTATCCTTAGACAGGGAATCCGTCACCGCGGATGAGATCATAGAAGCGGTGGAGACCATCAGCATTCTCTCCGAGAGAAAGGTGGTCGTGGTCAATGACTTCATCGATTCCAAGGGCAAATACCCTAAGAATCTGCAGCCTAAGAGCAGAGACTTTGACCGATTGATCGCATATATAGAGAAGATTCCGGAAGGCGCCATGCTGATTCTGACCATCGCGGATCAGGAAGAGGACATGACGGCGAAAGAAATCGCCAAGTCGAAGCTTTTGCAGACCGCCGCATCATGCGGCAGCGTCTATGACTTCGGACCGCTGGATCACGGGCAGCTGCGCGGGTTTATCGATAAGCGCTTCCGAGGCTCGGGCAAAAGCTACAGACCTTCGCTGGTTGACCTGATCGCGAGGGAAAGCGGCTATGGAAACAAAAACGTAGACTACGGCCTTTACGAACTGGATAACGATCTGAAAAAAATCATTGCCCACAGCGGCCGCAATGCCGAGATCACCAGCGACGATATCATCAGTGTGATCACCATCAATCCTGAAAACAATATCTTCGGAATGCTGGATGCCATCGGGGAAAACCGCAAGGACAGGGCGCTGAGCCTTTTGCATAATCTCACGGGCGACGGGGTGAATGAGTTCCGGATCCTCAGCATGATCACCAGCCAGCTGGAACTCATGCTCATCACGAAAGAGATGAATGACGAGGGCATGAATCTGCCGGCGATACAGCAGGTGCTGTATAAGCAGGACCGGACCAATAAATACAGAGTGGAAAACGCTCTCAGATGCGCCAGAAGATTCCGGACGGAAGACCTGAGACGGATTCTGAGCTCCGCTTATGACGTGGATATGAATATCAAGAGCGGGCTTTATCCGGCTGAGCTGGCACTGGAACTTCTGATCACCGGAGTTTGATGATGAAAACAGGGCATAACAGACAACTGGGCGCGGACATGATGCTCGTCCTCATCACTTTAGGGTGGGGCGTCTCCTACTTTATGATGGATATATGTCTGGAGGAGATGGATCCGCTGACGCTGAACGCCTACAGATTTCTGGGGGCGTTTGTCATCGCGGGACTGCTGGCATTTAAAAGGATCAAGAGCGTAAATAAAGAGACCTTGAAGTACGCTTTTTTTGTGTCTATTTCATTGATTTTTGTCTATATCGGAGCCACATACGGGGTAAAGTATACCACCCAGTCCAACGCGGGGTTTTTCTGCGCGACATCTACAATCTTCACGCCTATCATGGCGTATGTATTTAAGAAAGTCGTACCGGACCGGAAGCTCCTGGTGGTCATTATCATGTGCTTCTGCGGCATGGCGATGATGAGTCTGGATGCGCAGCTGCATATCGCCATCGGAGATCTGCTGTGCGTGCTGTGCGGATTTGCTTATGCCATCGATCTGCTCATCACCGAAACCGGCGTAAAGCACGAAGAAGTCGACGCGTTCCAGCTGGGAGTCTATCAACTGGGATTCACCGGCGTGTGGATGCTGATCTTATCCTTCATCTTCGAGCAGCCTGTGACGCCGCAGACAACGGGAGGATGGGTTTGCCTGATATTCCTGTCCGTTTTCTGCACGGGCATTGCCTTCATCGTGCAGGCCATCGCCCAGCAGTATACCACAGCGACGCATTGCGGCATCATTTTCGCGCTGGAGCCTGTATTCGCGGGCATCGTCGCCTTCTTATTCGCAGGGGAGAGATTGCTGCCGCGGGCCTACGTGGGCGCGTGCATCATGCTGCTCAGCCTGCTCATCATGGAAATCAATCCGAAGAGTGTCAAACGGGACGATCCGGCGTGACACATGTATACATGGACTTTTTGTACGTATTTTGATACAATCGAAACTGGGAGCGAGCGCTTGTGTACGGTGAAAAGAACACCGGTATTTGAGTCTTGGATATTGTATACAAGAGCGGGTTCTGATAAAATTATTAGTAAGTCCGCGGGCGTGGATTTCACACGCGAAGAGGCGTCTGCGGATCAGTATAATTGAGATGGAGGACAACAAATATGAGTGACAAAGCTTGCAATTGCGATTGCGCGAAGGAAAGAGCGGCTCAGTTTACTGAACTGGCTCCGACGCTCGAGCAGTACGCGAAAGTTCCTGGAAGTCTGATCACGATACTTCAGAAGGCGCAGGAAATCTACGGATATCTCTCAGTAGATGCCATAAATTACATTTCTGAAGTCACCGGCATCAAACCGGCAAAGATCTATGGCGTTGCTACATTCTATGCGCAGTTCAGACTCCAACCGATTGGCAAACATCTGATCATGCTTTGTAAGGGTACCGCCTGCCACGTTAACGGCGCGGACATGATCGAAGAAGCGATTTGTGAACACCTGAACATTCAGGATGGAGAGACCACGGAAGATGGCATTTTCACACTCAACAATGTGGCTTGCCTTGGCTGCTGTTCACTGGCGCCTGTAATGATGGTTAAGAGCGTCGACGGAGACGAAACATATGGAAACCTGACCAAGGATTCCGTAAAGAAGGTCCTCGATGAAATCAGGGAAAGAGCATAGGAGGTGACAGCATGAGAGTTGTAGTAGGACAGGGCAGCTGTGGTGTCGCCACCGGTGCCAGAAAAACTGCTTCGGAATTTGAAAAGCAGATCGCGGAGAAGGGACTGGACATTCCTGTATCCGTAACAGGTTGTGTAGGCACTTGCTATCTGGAGCCGATCGTCGATGTTTATGACGATAACGAAGAGCTGACCAGATACGTCAAAGTGCAGCCTGACAAGGTAGCAAAAATTGTGGATGAGCATCTGGTAGGCGGAAAGCCGGTAGCAGAAGATACCATCTCAGAAGAAGATAAACAGTTCGTTGCCAAGCAGCAGAGAGTCGTTCTGAGAAACTGCGGCGTGATCAATCCGGAAGATATAGATGATTACATCGCTGTAGACGGATATAAGGCCATCGAGAAAGTCCTCAAGGAAATGAAGCCGGAGGAAGTCATCGAAGAGATCAAGATCTCAGGGCTCAGAGGCAGAGGCGGCGCAGGCTTCCCGACATGGTTCAAGTGGAACGCCGCGAAGGCAAGCCCTGGAAACGAAAAGTATCTGGTATGTAACGCCGACGAAGGTGACCCGGGCGCATTCATGGACAGATCCGTTCTGGAGGGCGACCCTCATTCACTGCTGGAAGGCATGATCATAGCGGGATACGCGATGGGAGCATGCGAAGGCATCATCTACTGCCGTGCGGAATATCCGCTGGCCATCAAGAGACTGGAGATCGCCATGGCTCAGGCCAGAGAGAAGGGATTCCTGGGCAAGAACATCTTCGACAGCGGATTTGATTATGATATCCGCATCAAGGCAGGCGCCGGCGCATTCGTATGCGGCGAGGAAACAGCGCTGATCGCTTCTCTGGAAGGTGAGAGAGGCATGCCTAGACTGAAGCCGCCATTCCCGGCAGCCAAGGGATACTGGCAGAAGCCTACAGACATCAATAACGTAGAGACCCTGGCTAACGTGCCATGGATCATTTATAACGGCGGAGCCGCTTTCGCCAACTTCGGAACAGAGAAATCACCTGGAACCAAGGTATTCGCTCTGGCCGGCAAGATCAAGAAGGGCGGACTGGTAGAAGTGCCTATGGGCATGACCATCAGGGAAGTCATCTTCGGTATCGGCGGCGGCATCAAGAACGACAGAGAATTCAAGGCCGTTCAGATGGGCGGACCTTCAGGCGGATGTATTCCTGCAAGTCTCATCGACACACCGGTAACATATGAGGATATCAACAAGACAGGCGCCATCGTAGGTTCCGGCGGTATGATCGTAATGGACGAAGATACCTGCATGGTAGACATGGCGAGATACTTCCTCAACTTCACTCGTGATGAATCCTGCGGCAAGTGCAACTACTGCAGAATCGGTACCAAGAGAATGCTGGAGATCCTGGAGAGGATCACCAACGGCGAAGGTAAGGACGGCGATATCGAGCTGCTGGAAGAACTGGCCAACAAGATCAAGGACGGTTCCATGTGCGGACTCGGACAGACTGCTCCAAACCCTGTACTGACCACGCTGAGATACTTCAGAAACGAGTACGAAGATCATATTTATAACAAGAAATGTACGGCCAAATCCTGTAAGGCACTGATTACATACAACATCACAGACGCATGTAAGGGATGTACGCTTTGCGCGAGAAATTGCCCGGTTGACGCCATCAGCGGCAACGTCAAAGAAGTACACGTTATCGATCACGACAAGTGCATCAAGTGCGGCAAGTGTATGGATCACTGCAAGTTCGGTGCAATCGTCAAAGAATAGGGAGGAGGAAGTATAATGGATAAATTCAGATTAAACATCAACGGCAAGGAAGTTACGGGACTTCCGGGCCAGACGATTCTGGAAGTCGCCAGAGAAAATGATATCTTCATTCCGACTCTCTGCTACGATGAAAGAACCAGAATATATGGTTCCTGCGGCATCTGCATGTGCGAGGTAGAAGGCAACCCTAAGCTTTGCAAAGCCTGCGCCACTGTGATCGCTCCGGGAATGGTAGTAAAAACGAATACGGAGAGAGTTATCGAGTCCAGAAAGACGAATCTGGAGCTTTTGCTCTCCAATCATACGGGAGACTGCAGACCTCCATGCGTACTGGCTTGTCCGGCACACACGGACTGTCAGGGTTACGTGGGTCTGATCGCCAACGGCGAATATGAAGCGGCCCTGGAGCTGGTAAAGGATAAGATTCCTCTCCCTGCTTCACTGGGTAGAGTTTGCCCGCATCCTTGTGAAGAGGAATGCAGACGCGGACTGATCGATGAACCGATTTCCATCCAGTGGTTAAAGAGATTCGTAGCTGATCAGGATCTGGGAGACGCAGAGCGCTTCCTCCCTGAAGTCGGCGAAGATACCGGCAAGAGAGTTGCCATCATCGGCGGCGGCCCGATGGGTCTGTCAGCGGCATATTTCCTGAGACAGATCGGTCACGAGGTCACGGTATTCGAATCCATGCCAAAGGCAGGCGGTATGCTCCGCTACGGAATTCCTGAATACAGACTTCCAAAGGAAGTTCTGGACGATGAAATCATGACCATCGAAATGATGGGTGTAGACATCATCTGCGATACAAAAATCGGTGTCGATATTCCGTTTGAGACCATCAGAGACGAATACGATGCAGTACTGCTGGGTATCGGCGCATGGATCTCCACAGGCGTCGGATGTCCGGGCGAAGACGCTGACGGCGTGATCGGCGGTATCGACTTCCTGAGAAAGGTCGTCAGAAACGAAACAATCGAGCTCGGCAAGAAAGTTGCCATCGTAGGCGGCGGCAACACAGCCATGGACGCCTGCAGAACTGCGGTCAGACTCGGTGCGGATGAAGTTTACAACATCTACAGAAGAACGAAGGACGAGATGCCTGCGGATATGGTCGAGATCGAAGAAGCCGAGGAAGAGGGCGTCATCTTCAAGAACCTGACGAACCCTCTGGAAATCGTCAAGGACGAAAACGGCCATGTCAAGGAAGTCATCCTGCAGTGCATGGAACTGGGCGAACCTGATGAGTCAGGCAGACGCCGTCCTGTACCGATTGAAGGAAAGACAGAAACAATCGCTCTGGACAACGTGATCCTGGCAATCGGACAGGCTGTAGACGCCAGCATATTCGACTGCGACAAGACCCGTAAGGGTGCTATCGCATACGATAAGGAAACATTCATGACCAGCATCCCTGGCGTATTTGCCGGTGGTGACTGCGGTAACGATAAGATCAGCATCGCTGTTGAAGCCATCGCTGACGCCAAGAAGGCAGCAGAGGTCATCGACGCTTATCTGGATGGCGAAACCATCAGATACGAAGCACCTTACTTCGTGACGAGGGATGATATCACAGAGGAGACATTCGAAGACAGAGAAAGAGAGTGCAGACCTGAAATGCCTCAGCTCACAGCAGAGCAGAGAAAGGGCAACTTCTCCGAGGTCATTCCTGACGGATACACTCCTGAAGAGGCAGAACAGGAAGCGCACAGATGTCTGGAATGCGGATGTCACGATTACTTCGAATGTAAGCTCATCGATCTGGCTCACCAGTACGATGTCGAACCTTCAAGATTCGCCGGCGATAAGAACACCATCGAATACGAAGATGATCACCCGTTCATCGTCAGAGATCCGAACAAGTGCATCCTTTGCGGACTTTGCGTGAGAGTCTGTGACGAAGTCATGGGAATCGGCGCGCTGGGTCTGGTGCACAGAGGATTCGATACTGTCGTCAAGCCGAACATGGAGAAGCCTCTGGCACAGTCAGGATGCGTATCCTGCGGACAGTGCGTCAGCGTTTGCCCGACAGGCGCTCTGCAGGAGAGAACCACCATGGTCAAGGAAGTTCCTCTGGATACGGTGGAAACGGATACCACATGCTCATACTGCTCCATCGGATGCAGCCTGAAGCTGGAAACATACGGCGATATGCTCATCAAGGCCAACCCTGATAAGGAAGGCGTCGTGAACGCCGGTCTGGCCTGCGGCAAGGGCAAGTGGGGATTCGACTGCTCCATGCTGGAAGACAAGCTGGATGCTCCGCTCATCAAGGATGGCGATTCATTCAGAGAAGCGGATTATCACGAAGCCCTGACCCTGATTGCGAAGAGAATGCAGTCCGTAGCGGCCAAGTACAGCCACGACGAGATCGGTGTCGCGATTTCAGACAGATATACGAACGAAGAAGCGTACGCCATCAAGACAATGGCAGAGGCCATGGGCGCGAAGCTGTTCTCCATGAACAACAGAGCGAGCGGACTGAAGGATATACTGGGATTCGACGCGTCACCGAACACCATAGACGAACTGCTGAGCACGAACTTCATTCTGGCAGTCGGTTACAACGCGATCGACAATCCGATCATCCAGATCAAGATGAAGCAGGCGACAAACGCCGGAGCCAAACTGGCGCTGATCAATCCGGCAGGCTTCGAACAGCATCTGGCAGATGTCAGCAAGGAAGTTTATGCGGATGACCTGACATTCCTGAAGGAAGTCGCAAAGGCAATCATCGACGCCGGCAAGGGCAAGGATGTTGAGGGATATGATGATCTCGCAAAGGCTCTGGAAGGCGTTGCGGTCAGCGAAGATGCCAAGGAAATAGCAGATATGTATCTGGGCGCAAAGAAGGCCATGATCGTCTTCAACCAGAACCTGATCAGCGTTGACGCTGCCAAGCTCATTGCGGATATCGCGCTTCTCTCAGGACACATCGGAACACCGAGAGACGGAATCCTGCAGGTCAAGGCAAAGAACAATTCACAGGGCCTTGTCGATCTGGGCATCACAGAAGGCGCGGAAACTCTGGAAGGCCTGAAGGCGCTCCTGGTATTCGGAGAAGAGTTCGAATGCGACAGAGATGCGCTGGAGTTCCTGGCAGTATGTGATACGCACATGACTGCACTGGGAGCAAAGGCAGACGTAGTGATCCCAGGCACCGGATTCGCTTCCACAGACGGTACTTATACCAATACGGAGAGAAGACTCCAGCTGGTACAGGCGGCCATCGACGAAGACGTATACTTCTCCAACTGGGAAGTAGCGGCGGCTATCGCGCACATCTTCGAAGTGGACTGTGATTGGGAAGACACGGATGACATCTCTGCTGAGATGGATGACTGTGTACCTACATACAAGTACGCTTACGTGGACGAAGTACTCGGCGGAGTGCTGAGCCCGGTAGACGCGAAGCTGGCAGTTGTCGAAGGCAACGTATTCGGAGACAAACTGGAATGCACAGACAGCCTGATGAATGTTATCGCGGAAAGACTGCCTAAGATGGCAAATCCGACAGATTAAATTCTAAAGGAAACCATATTTGATAGAACGTTGAAGAGAGCTGCCGATTGCTCGGCAGCTCTTTGTGTTTGCAGAAATATATTCACTATTGCATCAATTAGCTTGTCTGCAATAGATGCTTTCCGGTAAATATGGTATACTCTAGGTCGGAGGTTTAGCATGACTACAACAGTACTGATTTCCGGTCTGGGCGTGATCATCGCGCTGGCCGGTATGGCCGTGTTGATTTTTAAGAGAATATCACCGATCATTATCGGACCGCTGGCAGCCATATTTGTATGTGTGACCAGCCAGATGAATGTGTTCGAGGGAACGACGCAGACATACCTGGAGGGAGTCGCGGGGTTTTTCTCGTCCTATTTCTTTATTTTCCTGCTGGGCAATATATTCGGAAACATCTATCAGAATTCCGGAGCAGCCGGCAAGATCGGGATCATGATCTCTCATGTGTTCGGCGCCAAGCGCTGTATGCTGGCCTGTCTGATTTCGGCTGCCATACTCAGTTATGGGGGCATCAACAGTTTCGTTATCATCTTTGCCGTTTATCCAATAGCGCTGAAGATGTTTGAGGAAGCCGATCTGCCGACCTATCTGCTGCCGGGCATCGTGTGCGGCGGCATGTGGACCTTTGCCATGACAGGACCCTTCACGCCGCAGATTCCGAACGTGGTCTCCATGCAGTACCTGGGGACACCTGCCTACGCGGGACTTTTGCCGGGTCTTGCCGGAGCTGTTGCACAGGTGATCTGTATCGTTCTCTTCATGAATCACTGCGGTAAACGCGCCAAGGCACGGGGAGAGCATTTCGTTTGGCCGGAAAAGGTCAAGAGAGTAGACGAAGAAACTGACGCGCCGTCGGGAATCCTTTCCGTGATTCCGATTCTGGCGGTTTTGATCATCTTCAACCTGACAGAACTGGATATTACGATCTGTCTGCTGATAGGCATACTGCTGGCGCTGGGACTATTTTGGAAGCATCTGCCTAAGAGTGAGATGCTCAGCATGTTCAACTCTGCAGCCACGTCATCCATACTGGTCATCATAAACACGGCAGTCATCGTAGGATTCGGTGCAGTGGTGAAGGGGACGCCTTTCTATGCCTTTGCGACGGAGGTCCTCATGGGATCCGACGCGAATCCATACGTGGTGGCGGCTTGCGGAGCGAATATCTTCGCCGGTATTCTGGGATCGGCGTCAGGCGGCATCGCGTTGATGTACGAGACGCTGAGCGACACATTCATGGACTACGCGGCGCAGGGGTACAATCTGGAATTCATTCACAGGCTCTGCGCGGACGGTTCCGGCGGTCTGGATTCACTGCCGTGGAACGGATCCATCGTATCGGTGTTCGCAATCTGCAATACGACACATAAACTTTCTTATAAATACAATTTCGTGACATGTCTGGTGGTGCCGATCGCGTGCACTTTCCTGATCGCGCTGCCGATATGTATCATATTCGGTTAACGTTTACAGAATCGAGGTTTTGATTGGCTAGTTTCATTACAGCAAAAGAAGCGGCTCAGCGCATCGAAGATCGCTGGACCGTTGGAATAGATGCGTTTATAGGCTTTTGCCTTGCGGACGATATACTGGGAGAGATAGAGGATAGATTCGTGACTACCGGCCATCCTCGGGCCCTGTCGGTTCTCAATGTGGCCGGCATCGGCGGAGACGGCAAAGGCCGCGGAATCAATCACTTCGCCCACAAAGGACTGATGAGGCGTTTTCTCTGCAGCAATCTGTCTCTGGCGAATAAGATGTATCCGCTGATTATGGACAATCAGGTGCCGACGTACATGATTCCTCAGGGAGTACTGTCTCACATGATGAGATCCGTGGCATCAGGCATGCCGGGCGTGATTACCCGGGTGGGGATGAAGACCTTCGTGGATCCGAGGGTAGACGGCGGCATGATCAATGACGCTGCCAGAACTATTCCTGAGGAAGACGCATACCATGTAGAGGTCATTGAGATAAAGGGAGAGGAATTTCTCTTTTACCCGTCGGTGCCCCTTGATGCGTGCATCATCAAAGGCTCCTATGCGGACGAAGACGGCAACATCTCCATCGAAAAGGAAGCAATCCATATCGAACAGTTCGAGATGGCAGCCGCAACCAGAAACGCGGGGGGCAAGGTTTTCGTACAGGTAGACGCGGTGGTTCCGGAAGGTTCCATACATCCGCAAAAAGTCGCCGTACCCGCAAACATGGTGGACTACGTCATCGTGGGCAAACCGGAAAACACAGGGCAGCATTTTATCGAGGAATTCCAGGATCCGGATACCGGCTTGTTTAAGCCGCTGGCGACGTGGTGCGGTGATGAACGGATCCATCTGGAAGAAATGAAGCCGATGGAATTCGGACTGAGCAAGATCATCTGCAGGAGGGGACTCTTCGAGATACATAAAGGCGACTTCATCAATCTGGGAATCGGCATATCCATGGACGTATCTGCTGTTCTCAACGAGGAGGGCAGGATCGATGAGATATCATCCAGCGTAGAGTCCGGGATCGTCGGAGGCGTACCGGCTCCGGGAATCGCTACGGGCGCGGCGTACAATCCGGCCGCGATACTGAAACAGCCTGACATATTCGATTTTTATGACGGCGGAGGCATTGACTTCGCGGCGCTGGGCGCTGCTGAGATAGACCGTTTCGGCAACGTGAATGTCTCCAGATTCGCGGGCAAAGTCACCGGCCCCGGCGGGTTTATCAACATCTCCCAGGGAGCGAAGACCGTCTGCTTCATGGGGACATTTAAAGCAGGACTCACCGGCTCGGACATACGGATCGAAGACGGCAAACTCAACATCGTAAAGGACGGCAAGTACAAGAAGTTCGTCAACAAAGTCGATCACATCACCTTCTCCGGGGAAAACTCTCTGGATCAGGGAAAACAAAAGATTTTTTACATCACCGAGCGTGCCGTATTCCGACTGACGAGGGCAGGCATGGAGCTCATAGAAATCGCACCGGGCGTTGATCTTCAGCGCGATGTACTGGATCAGATGGAGTTTACGCCGATCATTTCGGACGATCTGAAACGGATGGATGAGCGCTTATTCCGACCGGATAAGATGAACATAGAATTAAAGTAACATAGACCGACCCGGGAGGGCTTGTCCCGGATCAGATAGGCTGGTTGCTACTTTTTATCTCTGCCCAGCCATTTGCAAATGTAGTAGGCGGCTACGCTTGCTGCGACAGAGTATAGAAACATTATTATGAAAGGCATGTCATTCACCTCCTTCCTGTTGCCAGTATGGAGGTAGCAACAAACAAAACATACCATAACTGGAAATAAATGTCAATTCTCCGTGTATGTTATTGACACGCCTGTATTAAATGCTATAATTGTTTTAGGCGAACACATTATTATGAAGTGTGTCATTCAAAAAAACCGGGAGGGCTTGTCCCGGTTTTTACTTATGAATAACCAGATTATATCCTCAACTCAAATTTGGACTGGTCCGCGCACAGCGGCAGCATATTCTCGGACACCTGTATTTCTGTAAGATGCAGCGTGTCCTTTATTTTTACGATTTTCGGGTTTGTGATATCAATGTTCCAGCAGGTCTGCAGGGCAGCTCTGATTGCTTCGTCTTCGCTTCCCACAATGATCGGGATCTTGCTGCCATTGGGATTGCAGGACGCTACCGAATTGGTGTACATCGTGCTGAAGTCGATGGTCTCAAAGGCTTCCCGCAGGATGAAATCTCCCATGCCGCATCCCAGAGCGTTGTAATGGGATTCCGGAGTGATTCCCTCGATGATGATGCGCTGGATCTGCGGCTTCACATCGGGCAGAGGTCCGAAACAGTCCCGCCCGATGACGTTAGGGTCCATGCCCGTCCCGCTTATATTTTTGCCGATTTCCTGCACGATGAGAATATCCACTTCATCGAACTGGATGCGCGCCATCAGGTCTTTGCTGAGTTTCAGAAGCTCCGGTTCGCGGCGGAGGAAATCCGCAGCAGCGACAGCCTCCAGGGTGTAGGTATTCTCGTGGGCGTTTTCGATGATAGCAAGTCCGAAAGGTACGGGGGCAGTTTTCAGAATGACTTCTGCAGCCGCAGGGATCAGTTCAGCAAAGGCTCCGAAACCTTCCCGATGGAGGCGTGAACAGCCGTTATGTTTGCCGCCGCCTATGGCCAGCATTTTACAGAGCCCGCTTTCGATGGGCCCGCTGAAATCCGTATGGGCCTTCACTCTGCCAACGGGAATGATATAGTCTGCCTGCATGGCAGCTTTTGAGAAATGCACGTCAACGCCGCCGGCGGTCTGCCCCAAAACCACAGTGTCCATGGCAGGATCGATCCTGATGCCCATGGTAGTTTCTGTGATGCCGTAGGAACGCAGGACTTCCAGCTGACCTTCGGCAGTTCCGCCGCCGTGGCTGCCCATGGCAGGAATAATGAAGGGATCCATCTCAGCCTGAACCAGGATGTCTGCGAGAGCTTTGATGATGATATCGATATTTGCTATGCCGCGGCTTCCCGTGAGGATCGCGACGGAGCTTCCGGAAGGGAAGTCCTTCACCAAGGGCATGATCTCATTTCTTACCGCCGCGGGGATATACGGGACAGGGATGTGTTCGTCGGGGAATATCTGTCTGACGGGGATCATGGTTGGCAGGTCGATGGCTCTGACGGCTTCAGGTAAAAGCATTTGTTTGCTCCTTTCCATTGATTGCTATGCTCAAAACCATTTTACAATTTAAAGCGGTTGCAGTCATCCTTTTGGTGTGACAAAATATGAATATGGGCAGTAAAAACAAAATCAATGAGCGTGGGCTGGCCCACGCGCTCATGGTGTTTATGGTGCTGGCGTGGGGATTTGACTATGTGCCGGCAAAGTGGGCTATGGAGGTCATGTCACCTGAGATCCTGATGTTTTTTAAGTTCTCACTGGGTGCGGTCTTCATTTTTATCATAAAAATAACGACAGGGAACAGGAAACTCATACGGCTTAAGGACCTGCCGATATTCATACTGTGCGCCATATTCGGTCAGATCTGTTATTTTGAGTGCGAGTATAACGCCATGGGGATGATGCCGGTGGCCTTGCTGACCATCGTTTTGGCCTTTGTACCGGCTTTATCCGTCGTTTTAGAGAGAATCATTTATAAGAGAAAAGCCAACGGCAAGATCTATTTCGGAATATTCGCCTGTCTGGTAGGCATCGCCATGGTAGTGGGAGCTGACTTCGGCATGCTGTTTCAGGGAAGGGGATTCGGCTATCTGCTGGCTATGGGAGCGGTGGTTTGCTGGAATATCTATAACTTCATCACGGCATCCATCGACGGATATGATAGTGTGACGGTATCTCTCATGCAGACCATCTGCACCTCCGTGATGCTGATCCCGTTTGCCCTTCATTCCATGCCGCCGGCCAGCGATTTCTCGCCGCTGGTCATATTCGGACTGCTTTGGATCGGGCTGATCGATTCCGGCGTGGGATATCTGATCGTCGTTTATGGGCTGAAGATACTGGGACCGACTACCAACGCCGTATATTCCAACTTCCTGCCGGTAACCACGGCATTCTTCGGGCTTTTGTTTTTAGGGGAGACCATCACTTTCCTGCAGGTGATCGGCGGAATCATCGTAATCGCGGCCGGGTTTATCGTAATTAAGGAAAAAGGCCGACTTGATGATGCGGCATCAAAATGATAGAATATTGCAGTAGATAGAATTATAGAGGAAAGGACTTGATAATCATGTACGAAACAATCAAATACGAAGTCAAAGAAAACATCGGTTATGTCACCATAAACAGACCAAAGGCCATGAACGCTTTGAACAGTCAGGTTCTGGATGAGCTGATCTGTGTATTTCACGAGATCGAAGCAAATAAGGACCTGAGAGCGGTTATCCTCACCGGTGAGGGCAGGGCCTTTGTTGCCGGAGCCGATATCGTAGAGATGTCAAAGATGCATCCTATAGAGGCCAGAGAATTTGCCATCAAAGGCCACAACGTCATGAATTTCATCGAGAACGTCAGAGTTCCTGTTATCGCTGCAGTGAACGGATTCGCTCTGGGCGGCGGATGTGAGCTTTCTATGGCGTGCGATTTCAGAATCGCCTCCGAAAAAGCGAAGTTCGGACAGCCTGAAGTAGGTCTGGGACTGATCCCGGGATTCTGCGGCACCCAGAGACTTTCGAGACTGGTTGGCAAAGGCATGGCCAAGTATCTCATATACACTGCCGACATGATCGGCGCAGAAGAAGCGCACAGAATCGGTCTGGTCGAAAAGGTCGTCGCGCCGGAAGAACTCATGGCCGAATGCGAGAAAATCGCACAGACCATCGCGTCAAAGGCTCCGATCGCCGTGGCTCTCTCCAAGGACTGCATCAACAACGGTTTCAACGCGGATATGAAGACGGCGTCACAGTACGAAGTCAATGCCTTTGGCATACCATTCGCTTCCGCAGATTTCATCGAGGGAACTTCAGCGTTCATCGAAAAGAGAAAGGCAGAATTTAAGAACAAATAAAATCAGTTAATGAAGAAGATCCGATCCGCTTGGTATTTATCAGGCGGATTTGATTTACTGCGTGAAAATGGACAGAAGAGAAGAGATAATCAAAATACTGAGAGAAGCGGATACACCGATGACAGCTTCAAGTCTGGCGGCGCATTTTGATGTGACCAGACAGGTGATCGTAGGGGACGTTTCTATTCTCAGAGCGGCGGGGCACGAAATCATCGCCACATCCAGAGGATACATGCTGGGTTCAGAGGACTTTGGCGATGCCGCCGGGAAGTTTAGGTTCGTCGGCATGGTGGCCTGCTGCCATACAAGTCAGCAGATGATCGATGAACTTTACACTATTGTTGACAACGGCGCAACGGTGATAGATGTAACGATAGAACACGCCATTTACGGCGAGCTTTCAGGTAAACTGGATCTTTCATCTAGATATGATGTAGATCAATTCATTCAGAAAGTCAAGGAGGAAAAGAATTCCACGCCGATCAGCACTTTGACAGGGGGCATTCATCTGCACAGAATAGGGTGCAGAGATAAGGCGACATTTGAGCGAATCAGCAAGGCGCTGGATGAGCAGGGGATTTTAATCAAGTAACATGGAACGATTTGAATTCAAGGTGAAATTCGGTTCGGATGAATTTGACAGTAACGGCAGGCTGAAGGCGGATCGCATTTTCTATTATTTTCAGGAAGTCTCCGAAGGGGATGTCAACGCCAGAGGCGTCGGTCCGAAAGATCTGATGAGGCAGAATCAGATATGGGTCCTGACGAAGATGAGGATCATGATACAGGGCGATGTCAAACCGGGTGAGGAGTACGTATGCGGTACATTCCCCGTGAGAAAGAAAAGCGTCACCTATAAGAGGGATTATTACATTAAGAAGGGTGATGAGATCCTGATCAGAGGAGCTGCGCAGTGGTGCATTCTGGATTTTGACACCAGAAAGCCTTTGCGAACGGATATCGAGTTCGAGGAAGCGCTCCCGGAAGAGGAAATGATCACCGGAATCTTCCCGAAGATCAGATGTGAAGATCCGGATCTGCTGGGTGAGCACACCGTGACGGAGGAAGATATCGACTTCAATGACCATACGAACAACAGCAGGTACATCGCGATAGCGGAGCAGGTGACCGGTGAGAATGTTACGGAGGAGCTTTTTGTCAATTTTGCCAGTGAAACGAGGCTGGGGGATGTGATCGTGCTGTACGGAGAGAAACAGGAATCACAAACTGGTCCGGATGCAAAGGCTACCTACGTTGAAGGCAGAAACCGGTCAGGAGAGAGGATCTACCAGATGCTCTTCAGGTAAAGCAGATCAATCAAGACAAATAAAAACGGCGCCGGAAGGCGCCGTTTTTGGTTCTGTAGATTTTGCTGTGAGTCAGTTAGCAGTTCTTATACTAAGCCCTGTTCCATCATTGCAGCAGCAACCTTTTCGAATCCAGCGATGTTTCCGCCCTGTACCAGCAGGTTCTTGTTGCCATAGTACTTTTCTGCAGCAGCAGCGCTGTTCTTGTAGATGTTGATCATGATCTGGTGCAGCTGATCATATACATCCTGGTGCTGATATACAGTGTGGCCAGCGTTCTGTCCCATTTCGATACATGAGCAAGCAACGCCACCAGCGTTAGCAGCCTTAGCTGAACCAACAGCTGTTTCGTGCTCGATCAGATATTCGAGAGCGTCGTTAGTTGTAGGCATGTTAGCTCCTTCACAGTAGAACTTGCAGCCGCCTTCTACGATCTGCTTAGCGTGTTCCATGTGAACGTCATTCTGCATAGCGCAAGGGATGAACATGTCAACCTTGATGCCTTCATCCTGCTGTACGCCCCAAGGCTTCTTGCCTTCATAGAACTTAGCGCCAGGGAACTTCTCTGCGTAAGGTGCGCAGATGTTCTTGCCTGATGATCTCAGCTCGAGGAGGTAAGCAACCTTTTCGTCAGTGCTGATTCCGTCTGGATCGTAGATGTATCCATCTGGACCTGAAATAGTAACGCACTTAGCGCCGAGGTCCTTAAGCTTCCAAGCAGCACCCCATGCTACATTACCAAATCCGGAAATACCAACAACCTTACCCTTGAAGTCTTCGCCGTTAGCCTTCAGCATTTCTTCTGCGTACCATACGATACCGAATCCAGTTGCTTCAGCTCTTCCCAGAAGACCACCGTATGACAGACCCTTACCAGTCAGAGTACCTTCGTATCTGTCAACGATTCTCTTATACTGTCCAAACAGGTAACCGATTTCTCTGCCGCCTACGCCCAGGTCGCCAGCAGGAACGTCAGTGTTAGGACCAATATGTCTGTACAGTTCAGTCATGAACGCCTGGCAGAATCTCATTACTTCTGCATCGCTCTTTCCGTTAGGATCGAAGTCTGAACCGCCCTTGCCGCCGCCGATAGGCAGACCAGTCAGGGAGTTCTTGAAGATCTGTTCGAATCCGAGGAACTTAATGATTCCAGGATATACGTTTGGAGCAAATCTCAGGCCGCCTTTGTAAGGTCCAATAGCGCTGTTGAACTGATATCTGTAGCCCTTGTTAACCTGTACTTTACCAGCGTCGTCAACCCATACTACTCTGAAAGTAACTCCTCTTTCAGGCTCTACCAGTCTCTCGAGAAGAGCTGCTTCTTCATATTCAGGATGCTGTTCTACAACAGGCTTCAGTGAAGTCAGTACTTCTTCTACAGTCTGATGGAATTCGATTTCGCCAGGGTTGTTAGCCTTGCACTGCTCAATGACTCTTTCTACATAGTTTGACATTTGTTTCTTTCTCCTTTTTCCATTAAAATAAATTCGCAAAGGTTTTAATGCCTTGTTGGTTCAATGATATCACTTTGTATATTTTCAGTCAATGCTTTAGCCCTTGTGAGACGATAATTAATAATTTTCTGAAAATGTCTCAAATTAGAGAATTTCAACGCATCTGAGCATCGGCGGCTGAGAAATTATTGCTTTTCATCGAGGGGTGGATTTGCTATACTAAATGGTGTATGAAATATTAGACATATTATAGGAAAGGAGGCGATATCGTGGCAGAAAACAACGAGATGGCAATGGACATGGAAGCGAAGAATCAGCAGTTTGACGAAGATCTCGAGGAGATACTTTCACGCCTTGACGCCAGCAATTACTTCGGCGCCAGAGAAATCATGCTGAAGTACAACGAAGTAGATATCGCTGAGATCCTTGAAGAAGTACTGGACGAACTGGGAGTGGAGAAGGTGATCATCATCTTCCGCATGCTGCCTAAGAATGTCTCAGTAGAAGTATTTTCCTATCTTCCGGGCGATGACCAGGTGGAGATCATCAACGGGATCACCGACCGCGAGATCTCCTTCATTCTGGATGAACTGGACTTCGACGATAAGATCGACGTACTGGAGGAACTGCCGGCGAATATCGTTGACAAGATCCTGGACCAGACGCCGAAGGAAGAAAGAAAACTCATCAATACATTCCTCAACTATCCTGAAGACTGCGCGGGAAGTCTGATGACACCTGATTATATCAGTCTGCAGGAGACGATGACGGTTGAGGAGGCACTGCATCATATCAAGACCCAGGGCATGGACAGCGAGACCGTATATACGTGTTATGTCAAGCACGGCGGCAGGGAACTGAAGGGTATCGTTTCCCTGAGCGCTCTCGTTACAGCCGACTCCGACACCCTGGTATCGGAGCTGATGCATACGGACTACGTTTATCTCAACGTATATGACGACCAGGAGGAAGTAGCTGAAGCGTTTAAGAAATACGGTTTTCTGGCCATACCGGTAGTGGATAATGAGAACCGGCTGGTGGGCATCGTAACCGTAGACGATATCATGGAGATCATCGAAGAAGAGACCACAGAGGATATCGAGCGTATGGGCGGCGTCATGAGCGATGATCAGGACTCGGAGTATCTGGACATCGGCGTATTCAAACACGCCAAGAACAGGCTGCCGTGGCTTTTGTTCATGACGGTGATGCTGATGATCACCGGAACGCTGATCGCGCAGTTCGAAGAGGTGCTCTCACAGGTGATCGTGCTGGTGGCGTACCTGCCTTTGCTGATGGGAACGGGCGGTAATACCGGAACTCAGGCGGCTACGCTGATCATACGTGGTCTGTCGGTGGACGAGATCGACCTGAAAGACGTCATGAAAGTCGTATGGAAGGAACTCAGGATCAGTATCATATTGGGACTGGTGTTGAGCGCCTTTAATTTCCTCAAGATCATCATCATCGACCAGCAGTCGGTACTGGTGGGACTTACCGTGGCGCTGTCTATGGTCATCGTCATCATATTCGCCAAGCTCATTGGCGGCCTTTTGCCGATGGCCGCTAAGAAGATCGGTGTCGACCCGGCGCTGATGGCGACGCCGATGATTTCATCCCTTACGGATATGGTTTCCTCGTGCATTTACCTGTTTACGGCGTCATTAATATTGGGGATCGCATTATGATAGAGAAAATAACGGACATTAACGGAGTGCTCAAGGTCAGGCCGCAGGACATGCACAAAGGCCAGGCCGGCAGAGTGCTGATCATAGGAGGACAGGAGGGCATGGCAGGCGCGGCTGTGCTGGCAGCCAGAGGCGCCCTTTATTCCGGCGCGGGACTGGTGAAAATCAGCGCCCTGGAGAATCTGTTCCATATTCTCCAGACATCCGTGACAGAAGCCATGTGCATCACGAGAGAAAACATCGATCTTCAGGAGTTCGATGTGATCGCTATTGGCCCGGGACTTGGGGTAAGCGATGAGAACGGCAAGCTGCTTCAGAGAGTGCTTACGGAATTTCAGGGCCCGGTGGTGATCGACGCGGACGGGCTGAACTGCCTTTGCGACAGGAGCGTGTTCCCGGATCCCCGCGTTCTTACGGATAGAGAGGCGGTCACGGTCATGACGCCGCATCCGGGAGAGGCGGACAGGCTGCTGAGAAGCTTTGGGTGCGGCGGATACAAGCTGCTGGGTAGAGAGCGCTCCGCCAGGGAGCTGGCAGCGAAAACGGGAGCCATCGTTCTGCTCAAAGGCCAGGGGACGCTGATCGCTTCAGGTTCACATCTGGCGCAGAACACCACGGGCAATCCCGGCATGGCAACCGGCGGCAGCGGAGATGTGCTGACCGGCATCATCGCCTCATTTATCGCCCAGGGGATGCATTTCATGGAAGCAGAACCTCTGGAAGCGGTGTACGCCGCAGCGTTCATCCATGGGGCCGCGGGAGACATCGCGGCGGATCAGATAGGGCAATACGGGATGACTTCGGCGGATATCGCCGATGCGGTCTCGCAAGCTATAAAGGAAGTTACTGGTTTTTAGGAGGATATAATGGATATCAAAACACTAAACAGGACTGCTTACGATGTAAGGATCGGTATCATAAATGCGCTTCACAACGCGGGATCAGGTCATCCGGGCGGTTCGCTCTCGGCAGCAGATATAGTTACGGCACTTTACTTCGATGAGATGAACGTCGACGCGAAGAATCCGGAGATGAAGGGAAGAGACAAATGCATCTTTTCCAAAGGCCATGCAGGCCCGGCGCAGCTTTCGGCCATGGCGGTCAAGGGATACTTCCCGATGGAGGATTTCATGACCCTGAGAAAACTGGGGTCCATATTCCAGGGACACCCGAATATTAAAATCCCCGGCATCGAGATGTCCACAGGATCTCTCGGACAGGGATTCAGCGTTGCAGGCGGAATGGCCATGGCAAACAAGATCGACGCAGATCCGGGACGCGTATACTGCGTGCTGGGCGACGGCGAGCTGCAGGAAGGCCTGGTATGGGAAGCGGCTATGTCAGCTGCCCACTATAAGCTGGACAATCTGGTCGCCATCGTGGACCACAACGGACTGCAGATAGACGGCAGAAACGATGACGTCATGACGGTCATGCCGATCGCGGAGAAATTCGCCGGATTCGGATGGAACGTCATCCAGATCGACGGACACGATATGGAAGCCATACTCGAAGCTTTTGCAAAGGCCAGAGAATGCAAAGGCCGTCCTACCGCCATTATCGCGGAAACGGTAAAGGGCAAGGGCGTATCCTTTATGGAAGATCAGGCCGGATGGCACGGCAAGGCTCCTGACGATGAGCAGACCGCGCAGGCGATACGCGAACTGGAAGAAGCGAAGGAAAGGTTTTAACGGGAGGTGATCTGAATGGCAGATAAAATCGCAACAAGACAGGCATATGGTGAGGCTCTCGTTGAACTGGGCAAAGATCACGAGAATCTCGTCGTGATGGACGCCGACCTGTCGGGGTCCACTAAGACAGCAATGTTCAAAAAAGAATTCCCGGAAAGATTCTTTAATATGGGCATCGCGGAACAGAATATGTATGGAGCGGCCACAGGGCTGGCCCTCAGCGGCAAAGTGGTATGTGCCAGCACATTCGCCATGTTCGCCACAGGCAGAGCCTTCGAGATTATCAGAAATTCCATCGGATATACGAAGGCGAATGTAAAAATCTGCGCATCACATGCAGGAATCACAGTCGGAGAGGACGGCGCGAGCCATCAGACCTTCGAGGATCTGGCTCTCATGAGGACGATCCCGGGCATGACGGTGGTCAATCCGTCAGACGCCGTAGCCACCAGGAAACTGCTCAAGCAGATCGTGGAAATGGACGGTCCTTGTTACTTCAGAATCGGCAGAGCGGCAGTTCCCGTATTCTACGGCGAAGAGGATGAGATCGTTCTGGGCAAAGGCAATCTCATCAGAGACGGCAAGGATGTGACCATCATCGCCACCGGCATTATGGTCAGCGACGCGTACGATGCTGCAAAGGCTTTGGAGGCGGAAGGCATCGATGCCAGAGTGATCGACATCCATACCATCAAGCCGATCGATGAGGAAATCATCATCAAAGCTGCGAAGGAAACCGGCGCAATTGTAACCGCCGAAGAACACGGCGTGATCGGAGGCCTGGGAGATGCGGTCGCTCAGGTAGTCGTTAAAAACGCGCCATGCAAGATGGCCATGGTAGGGCAGCAGGACACCTTCGGTGAGTCAGGCAAACCGGACGATCTGAAGAAAAAATATCATATGACTGCAGATGATATCATAGCGGCAGTCAAGAGCGTACTGTAAGTTCAGTGTGTCAATGGGGATGGTTCTCATTGACACACTTTTTTTGTGCCTGCATGAGTCATCTCCACTTACACAAATTGGCACATTAACATCCATTAATTGAAATATTCAACTATATGTTGTATGATAACCGTGTATACAATTAATGATTTACTAAAGGTTATTTAAATGATTGAATTTACAAACGTATCGAAACACTACAAGTCAAATGTTGCATTGGACAATGTAAGCGTCAAGATCAATAAAGGGGACTTCGTCTTTCTGGTAGGTCCCAGCGGCGCGGGCAAATCAACATTTGTCAAGCTTATTCTTAAAGAGATCAATGCCGATAAGGGCACGGTCAGAGTCAAAGACATCAATGTGACGAAACTGTCAGCCAGAGGAGTTCCGAGGCTCAGGAGAAATATCGGCATCGTATTTCAGGACTTCCGATTACTTCCCAAGAAAACAGTCTACGAAAATGTAGCTTTCGCTATGGAAATCATCCATCAGCCAAGAAAGCTCATCAAGAAAAACGTCCCGCAGGTACTGACCATGATGGGTATTTATGATAAAGCCAATAAGTATCCCGATGAGCTCAGCGCAGGCGAACAGCAGAGAGTTGCCATTGCCAGAGCCATTGTCAATAAGCCGAGGATACTCATTGCGGATGAGCCTACCGGAAATCTGGACCCGAATACAGCCTGGGAAATCATGCAGCTGTTGAATGATATCAACCAGAGAGGCGTCACGATTCTCATGGTAACCCATGCCAAGGACATCGTAGACAAGATGGGCAAGAGAGTCATTGCCATCGAGAACGGACACATCGTAAGAGATGAGTTTGGAATGTACGGGTACCAGGAAGCTCTGGCAGCGGACGGAGATTCCGCGTTCAATACCAGACCGGTCAAACGTCAGCATACCATCAAGAGAAAATTCAGGAGAGGGGGCAGCATATAGTGAAAACACTGTTTTACACCATCAAGCAGTCCTTTATCCAGTTCGGACGAAACCTCAACATGGGGATCATCTCCATATTCGCCATCACGTGCATGCTGCTGATCCTGAGCCTGTTTTTCATACTGGCGATTAACGTCAACACGGCCGCGGAGACGATCAAGGGCGAATACGATTCCATCGAGATATTCCTCCTGGATGAAACCTCAGAAGAAGACGCCATGGTCATGGTAGAAGACATGAAAACTCAGGAAGGCGTTGCGGACGCGTATTACAAGACCAAAGAAGACGCCATGAAGCAGTTCAAGGAGCGCTGGGGAGAAAACGGATACCTCCTGGACAGCCTCGAAGATAATCCGCTGCCGAATTCGGTGGTGATCATCATTGAGGACCTGGAAAAGGCCGACGCCCTGGCCGAACACGCCGGCACGTATGAAGGCATTGAGGATGTCAAATACTATAAGAGCACGGTAGACAAGCTCCTTAATGTTACCAAGTTCATACAGATCGCGGCGATCATCATCATGATATTCCTGATCATCGTATCCATCGTCGTCGTATCGAATACCATCAAACTCACGGTATTCAACAGAGCCGATGAGATCAGCATCATGAAATACGTAGGCGCCACCAACTGGTTCATTCGCGGACCGTTCCTGGTGGAGGGCATCATCATCGGCGTTATCTCCGCCGGCATATCACTGCTGATCACCGGCGCGGTATATGAGAAGGTAGTCGATATGATCGGAGAGCAGGTCTATTCAATGCTCTCGATGCCGATGGTTCCGGGAGACTTCCTGATGTATAACTTCGCGTGGATATTTGTGGCTCTGGGTATTGCCATCGGATCCTGTGGAAGTATTATATCCGTTCGAAGATTCCTTAACGCGTAAACGGAGGGGTATTTATGCGAAACAGCAGACTAGCGATTTTCATAGCATTCATCATGGCCTTTGCCATATGCGCGGATACCGGTATAGCCAGCGCCAAATCGCTGGATTCCATCCAGAAAGATATAGAGAAGAAGCAGCAGGAACTCAAGGAAGGCAAAAACAAAGAAAAGAGCCTTTCCTCCAAGGTAACTGAACTGGAAGGTCTCATCATCGATCTGGAAGGCCAGATCAGTTCCAGTGAAACGGAGCTGAAGCAGCTTAAGAAAGATCTTAAGGAAGCGCAGGCGAAGGTGGACAAGCAGAACGAGGAGCTGGGAGGCAGACTGCGAAACATGTATAAGAACGGGAACGTCGGTTTCCTGGATGTTCTCATGAATTCCAGCAGTTTCTCGGAGTTTCTGACCAACATCGACCTGGTCGAAAAAATCTATGCCAGCGATAAAGACGTTCTGGAAGACCTTCAGGATGCCCATGATCAGATAGCGAAAAAGAAGAAAAAGGTTGAAAAGCTGCAGGCGCAGCTGAAATCATCCAAAGCCACAGCCGAAGAGCAAAGGGCTGAGATCCAGGCACAAAAGTCAAAAATCGCCAAGGACAACAAGGAAACGGCGAAGATGATCGATGACCTTGAAGCGGAAGCGCAGGCTGAAGCGGCAAAGCTGGCAGCCAAATCCGAAAGCGGCGAGATCAGTAACAGCAATACTTCTACATACACAGGAGGCAAACTGCTCTGGCCGACACCGGGCTTCACGACGATCACCTCCAGCTACGGATGGCGTATGTGCCCGTTTCACGGACGTGAGTTCCATGGGGGCATCGATATCGCAGCCAATGGAGGCAGCACCATCGTCGCCTCTGCTGCAGGCAAGGTCATATCTTCAGGATATAACGGCGGATTTGGTTACAGCATACAGATCGACCACGGCGGCGGTCTGGTAACCATGTACAATCACTGTTCATCACTGCTTGTTTCAACAGGCGCGAAGGTAAGTAGAGGTCAGGCAATCGGCAAGGTAGGCTCCACGGGATCCTCTACAGGAAATCATCTGGATTACAGAGTATTCAAGAACGGATCGACAGCAAACCCAATGAGCTACCTGAAGTGATCCGGAAGGCTTATGTAACGATATGAGAAATAATGAGATCATCAATAAAATACTGGAAAACAGAGGCATAACGTCAGAAGAGGAAATCGAAGAATTCCTATCGGACAAGCCTAAGAAGACCTATGATCCATTCCTTCTTACAGGTATGAAAGAAGGGGTGGATTTACTGTTATCTGAAATCGAATCCGGCACCAGGATCTGCATATACGGGGATTACGACGCGGACGGCGTTACCGCTTCCTGCATCATGGCGGCATGCCTGAAGCGACTTGAGGCGGACTATTTTATCTACATTCCGTCCCGTATGGCAGAAGGTTACGGTCTGAACACAAAGGCAATCGACAAGATCGCGGAGAACGGCGCGGGACTCATCCTGACCGTTGACTGCGGATGCGTGTCATATCACGAAGTGGAGTACGCCAAGAGCAAAGGCCTGCGGGTTATCGTCACTGACCATCATAATATCGAAGATGTGATGGCTGACTGCATCGTGATCAATCCGAAGCATCCCGAAAACAGATATCCCTTCCGGGATCTGGCAGGGTGCGGCGTGGCGTATAAGTTCGTACAGGCGGTGCAAAGACAGGCGCATCTCGGCAGGGACCTGCTGTCTGAGACGCTGGATATGGCGGCAATAGGCACCATCGGTGACATCGTTCCGCTGATAGACGAAAACAGAACCATCACCAAGTACGGCATACATGGCTGCAACCGGGCCGGCCGCAAAGGCCTCAAGCATCTGGCGGATGCCATCTCGCTGCATGAGATCGATTCAGAGAACATCGCATTCGGGATCGTACCGCATATCAACGCGGCAGGCAGGATGGGGACGGCCATGGACGCAGTGGATCTGTTCCTGGCAGACGAAAGCACCCGGATAAGCGCCAAAACCCAGTCGCTCCTGGACTACAACAGACTGAGAAAGGATACGCAGGAGTCCGCGTATAAGGAAGCTCTGGAGTATGTCAGGGGAGATGAGAACTTCATCCTCCTCCAAATGAATGATATCCATGAGGGGATAGCCGGTATCGTAGCGGGAAAGATAAAGGATAAGTTCTACCGGCCGGTGATCATCGTCACGCCAACTGAAGAGGGCAGATTAAAAGGAACCGGCAGGAGCATACCCGGCATCGATCTTTATGAAGTACTGAACAATTGCAGCAGCTTGTTCAAACGATTCGGGGGCCATAAGGGCGCCTGCGGATTTCTCATGGATGGAGAGAATATCGAGGCACTCAGGGAGTCCATTACCGCCCAGGCAGACCGCATCATGACGGAGAATCCGGAAATATTTGAGCGTAAAACAGAATATGAAATGGTAATCAAACCATCTGATATAACGGTAGAACTGGCAAAGGAGCTGAGGAAGCTGGCTCCATTTGGGGAATCCAACCCGTCACCGAGATTCATGCTCACCGATGTTGTCATGAGGAACGTGAATTACATGGGAAAAGACGGAGATCACGCCAGATTCTACATCTACGATAATAATTATTATGTCAACTGCGTTTTCTTTAGAAAAGCGAAGGAATATAGTGACAAACTGACAGCCGGACTCCCGCAGGACCTGATTGGCAGCGTAAGTTATCAGGTTTGGAACGGTCAGGAACGGGTACAGTTTATCGTTGAGGAGATAAAATAATGGAAGTAAGAATCAGAAGAAGTCTATTCATTTTAGCGATTGTAGGAGCGTTTCTCCTGGGGGCCATCGTGATGGGATCTGTGATCCTCATCAGCGGGGGTGACAAGCCATCCGGCGTGCAGTCCGATAGTAAGTTTGAAACCCTGAAATCTTACATCGATCAGTATTACCTGAATGAGTATGACGAAAATGAACTTATGGAATACGCGTACAAAGGCTATGTCACCGGTCTTGGTGATCCGTATTCCGCCTATATGACCCAGGAAGAATACGATTCATTCATGGCTTCGGCAACAGGCTCGTACTCCGGCATCGGCGTTACCTTCGAGGAGGACGATAAAGGCCAGTTCATTATCATCGATGTCACCAAGGACTCGCCTGCCGAGAAGGCGGGTCTCAAGAGCAGAGACCAGATACTGACAGTTGATGGCAAGACGTACGATGACATTGAGATCATCGCGGCCAAGATAAGGGGCAAAGCCGGCACTACTGTCAAACTGGAATACATGCGCGGCGAAGACATCAAGACAGTGGAAATCGTCAGACAAAAAATCGAACAGGAGAGCGTCGAATACAAGATGCTTAACGGTGACACGGGATACATCGAGATCAGTTCCTTCATCGACAATACTTCCGAGGATTTTGCAAAAGCTCTGAAGGCGGTCCAAAAGAAGGGCGCAAGTAATCTTATCATCGACTTAAGAGATAACGGCGGCGGCCTCGTGGATGAGAGCGTCAATGTGGCTGATGAATTTCTGGATGAAGGCGTGGTCTGCTACGTCGAGGACAAGAACGGCAATTCGGATACCTATAAAGCCAAAGATGGCAAGACCGATCTCAATACGGTGGTACTCATTAACGAGAACAGCGCCAGCTCCTCGGAAATCCTGGCGGCGGCGCTGAAGGACAACGGCTATAAAATCATAGGCAGTAAATCCTTCGGCAAAGGCATCATACAGTCGACCATGGAACTGGATGACGGATCGGCCCTGAAGCTGACGGTGATGGAATACCTTTCACCGGATAAACACAAGATCCACGAGAAAGGCGTCAAACCTGATGTCAAGATCAAGGACAAGGAGAGTACAGACGCAGATGAGCAGCTGGACAAGGCGCTGGAAGAATTGAATGAATAGTCAAAAAAATAAACAAGCTATTTGACTTTAGAGTGCGAAAGTGCTATCATACAGACAGGAGATATTTCATCGATAACGAGAAGGGAGCTGCATCATGGCATACGAATCGAAGTTTAAGCGAGATGATATAGACGAACTCTTTAAGGCCGTTCTGCTTCTTGAAGACGAAGAAGACTGCTATAGGTTTTTTGAGGACATCTGTACGATCAACGAAATTCACGCTATTGCACAGAGACTGCAAGTCGCTAAACTGTTGTCAGAGAACAAGACTTACAACGAGATCGAGAGCATTACAAAGGCATCTACAGCGACCATCAGCAGAATCAATAAATGTCTGGTCTATGGAGCCGACGGCTATCAGCGGATCCTTGCCAGAATGAAGGAAAACGAAGAATAAGATATATTATTACAGTCATTGACATTATGGCGGCGCATATTATGTACCGCCATTTTGAACGTTGAGGAATAAAAAGGATGAAGATATTCGTGATAAGAGACTACAAAGCCAGATACCCTGAGCTGAAGGGCAGGAATCTGACGGACAAGCTTATAACGGACATCCTTTTGAGCTGCGAGAAGGCGGCCCGAAGCCCGGACAGCATCCGGGTGGTGCGGGAACCGTCAGGCAGACCCTATATCGACTGGGACATCGATAAAATACCGCCGTATATTTCAGTGAGTCACTGCGGCGATGTTTTCGCGTGTGCAGTGTACGACGCGAGAGTAGGGCTGGATATACAGAATCAGAGAAACATCGATACGGACCGGCTGGCCCGCAGATATTTCTCTGCTGACGAGATGAACTTGGACTTCTATACTGTGTGGACGCGCAAAGAAGCGCTTGCCAAGTACACCGGCAGGGGGATCATACAGGTGATGTCCGGTGAGAGCGTTGCAAGCAGAACCGACGTACGCTTCACGGATTTCTGTATGGAGAACGGTATGACCGCATGTGTCTGCACACCGGCGGAAAGGGGAGAAATAAGCTATGAGATTCAGTTTTTTAGTTGAAAACAAGACGGACAATCCCGGAATTCTGGCGGAACACGGGTTATCCGTCTATATAGAAGCGCATAATAAGAAAATACTCTTCGACGCGGGAGCGACGGATCTGATCATCAGAAACGTGGAAAAAATGAACATAGACCTCAGCGCGGTGGACATGGCTGTGATCAGCCACGGCCATTATGATCATACAGGCGGCATGCCGGCCTTTTGCGAGATCAATGACAGGGCCCCCGTCTATATCCATAAAAACGCGTTCAGAAAATCATACGGATACGAGAACGGCGTGATGGATAAGGAAACCTGCGGCATACGCTGGACGGATGAAGAACGGGAGGAAATCGAAAATTGCTTGATTTACACGGATGGCCCTGTCGAGATCACAGAAGACATATGGATCACGGGAACCGTCATGACGGATGATGATTTCGTTCCGACAGAGATATTTTCCTATTACGATGAAGAAGGGCAGCTGGTCAGGGATGACATGTCTCACGAACAGTGTCTGGTGATCAGAGAGCCGGAGGGGATCTATATTTTCTCAGGCTGCAGTCACAGAGGCGTGCTGAACGCCCTCAGGGCGGGCAAAAGCATCTTCCCGGGGGAGCGAGTCGCAGGCCTGATCGCGGGCATGCATCTTTACAGCGCGTCACAGGAGGACAGACAAAGAGTCGTAGACGAAATCGCAGGAGAAGGGCTGGACATGGTCATACCGGTGCACTGCACGGGCATCAAGGCCATCTGCGATTTGAAGGCAAGGCTGGGTGACAGCTGCATTGTGGCCACGGCAGGTGATACATATGACAGCGATCGATAAGGCGTTATATTATCTGAATATCAAACCCAGGACAAGGCAGCAGGTGATCGATTATCTGCAGAAAAAGGAATTCGAGCAGGACGAAATCGACGCCGCAGTCAGGGAACTGGAGGAGTACCGCTATATCGATGACTATAACTATTGTCAGCTGTACTTTGAGATGGGGTTCGAAAAGAGCCGCGGAATCGGACGGATAAAGCGTGAACTGCTGAGCAAAGGCGTGGATAAAGAAATCATCGAGGAAGCGCTGGAGAATATGGGGCAGGTTCCGGATCAGTACGACATGGCGCGGCAGCTGGCAGAAAGCATCCTGCAGACCCTTCACGATGAGGATAAGCAAAAGCTCAAGGCCAAACTGGCCAGAAGGCTTGCCGGCAGGGGCTTTGCGGCAGATGTCGTTTACAGGACGGTAAATCAGGTGATTCGTTAGTGAACCGCGCAGCGGAACCATAAACGGGAGGAAAAAGCTCAATGGATTATAAACAGACACTGATCAAGATGATCGACAGATTCAATCTGCAGTCCGTCGAAGAATTAAAGGAGATTGAACTGAAGCTCATCTCGGATTCAAAGAGCATCTTTAAGAAAAACAAGGATTATGACGGGAGAATCGAGACGTTGAGAAAAATCAAAAAAGAAGCCCAGAAGATCGATCCCCGCTCCGTCAAAATCCCGGAGGATGACGAAAGCACCCGAAAGCTTAAGGATGCGTTTCAGCGGTGCATCCTCACATTGACCGGAATCTGTGATTCCTACATTCAGTTCGAAACAGCCCTCAAAAACAAGGCGGAGGGCAGCAAAATCAAATTCGGCGATGTGAAGCAGATCAACGGAGAGGTCAGAGAGGCCAAGACGAAGCTGAACGAACAGCTGAACGAACTCAACGTGATGTACGCGGATTATAACGATCTGGAAAGAGCAGTCGAAGACGAGGACTTCGGCGGGGTAAAATATATGACTTACGAGTCAATACAGGGTGAGAGATGAACATAGCAATATTAGGGATCATCGCATTCGTTGTGATTCTGGCGCTCATTGCGGTTTTGTTCCTGGTGGCGCAGAACAACGTAAACAACAGCATAAGGAATCTGGACGCGGCCATGATGGAAATGAACCGGAGCATCGGCGAGATCCGGAATCTGTCGTCAGATGTGGATGACATCAAAAGGCTCATGTCCAACGTCAAGACCAGAGGCATCATTGGAGAGCTGCAGCTGGGAGCCATACTGGAAGAGATGCTGTCTCCCTGGCAGTATGAAGAAAATGTCGCCGTCAAAGGCGGCAGCGAGCGCGTGGAGTACGCGGTAAAGATACCCACGGAAGAAGATGACTTCATGTATCTGCCTATAGACTCCAAGTTTCCGGGAGACGCCTATCTGAACCTGCTGGACGCTTACGATACGGGGGACAGAGCTGAGATCAAGAGAATGCAGGACGCCCTTAAGCACGCCATCATCAAGGCTGCCAGAGATATCAGAGTGAAATACATCTATCCGCCTTACACCACGGATTACGGCATCATGTTTCTGCCCTTTGAGGGCGTGTATGCAGAGGTGCTGAGGCTGAATCTGACGGATATCCTGCAACGGGAGTATCACGTCAATATCGCCGGACCAACCACCATGGCTGCGATGTTGAACAGCTTCCAGCTGGGCTTCAAGTCCATGGCCTTGCAAAGGCGCTCCGGTGAAGTCTGGGATACGCTGGAGAACGTTAAGACGGAATTCGATAAATTCAACGATGCGCTGATCAAGACGCAGGCTCACATGGAACAGACCCAGAAGGATCTGGAGACGTTAATCGGTGTGAGAACCAGAGGGATACAGCGGGCTCTCAGAAATGTATCCGAAATCAAAGACGAGGAGAGCATGGAATGAGCATATATACGATAGCCGACCTGCATCTGCAGCAGGCGCCCGGTGTGGATAAACCCATGGATGTGTTCGGTGACCGGTGGTACAACCATGAAGAGCGGATCAGGGAAAACTGGAGCCGTTTGATCGGGGATGATGACACCGTGATCGTTCCGGGAGACATATCATGGGGTCTGAAGCTGGAAGAGGCGGACTACGATCTCAGATGGATCGACAGCCTCCCGGGCCGCAAGATCCTGCTCAAGGGAAATCACGACTTATGGTGGACGGGCATCAAGAAACTGAACGCCATGTATGACAGCATCACGTTCCTGCAGTATGACAGCCGCACGGTGGACGGCATTTCGATCTGCGGGACCAGAGGGTGGATCACACCGGACGATGATGACTTCACCCAGGCGGATGAAAAGATCTACCGCAGGGAGCTTTTGCGGTTAGAGGCGTCCTTGAAATCCGCGGACACGGATCATATCATAGGCTTCATGCATTATCCGCCGGTGGCGAAACCGGAAAGCTTCTCCGGATTCCAGCAGCTGTTTGAGGATTACGGCGTGAAAGAAGTATACTACGGGCATATCCACGGGGAGGAAGGATTCAGAAAGACCATCAAAGGCGATTATCACGGCATCCGTTACCATCTGGTTTCCGCGGATTACCTGAATTGCAAGCCTTTGCTGATCCGATAGACTTAAGCGTTATTCATTGCAGGAGAGAAAACATGAAAGACATAAAAAGAGCGACGATCATCGTGCTGGACAGTCTGGGAGTAGGAGAGCTTCCGGATGCGGGCAATTACGGAGATAAGGGAACAGATACACTGGGGCATATCCTGGATCATTATCCGCTGGATATACCCAATCTCAGGAAGCTGGGCATCGGCAATATACAAGGCGCCGCCGGCGGGAGACTGCGGGTTGAAGCGCCGGAAGGGATATTCGGCAAGTTTGCAGAAAAATCAGCCGGCAAGGATACGATAACCGGTCACTGGGAGATCGCAGGCATCCGCACAGATGTCCCGTTCAAGACATATCACGACGGATTCCCGCAGGAACTCATGGATGAGTTCGTCAGACAGACGGGCAGAGGATATATCGGAAACTGCGTCGCCTCAGGCACGGAGATCATCGAGCAGCTTGGCGAAGAACACGAAAAAACCGGCAAGGTCATCGTATATACATCCGCGGACAGCGTGTTCCAGATCGCGGCAAACACCGACGTGGTGCCGCTGGAAGAGCTGTACAGCATCTGTGAGAAGGCCAGAGCCCTGCTGCAGGGCGAGTATTCCTGCGGCAGAGTGATTGCCAGACCGTATATCATCGATGAGGCGGGCAAACGCGTCAGAACGGCGGACAGACATGATTACGCCGTTTCGCCTCCGGAGAAGACCATGCTGGACCTGATCGCGGAAGATGGCGCTGAGGTGTACGCCGTCGGTAAGATCCGGGATATATTCAACGGTTCCGGCGTTACCACAGCAGTTCATACCGAGAGCAATGATGACGGTGTAACCAAGACGATCGAAGCGCTTAACATGGATTTCAGGGGACTGATATTCACGAACCTGGTGGACTTTGATTCCAAATACGGACACAGGAGGGATCCGGTGGGATACGGTCAGGCCATCGAAGCCTTTGACAGGCGATTGCCGGAGATCCTGGACGCCATGAAGGATGATGATATGCTGATCATGTGCTCCGATCATGGCAACGATCCGATCCATACGGGGTTCGATCATACCAGAGAGTACATCTTCGGACTCATCACGGGAAAGCGCCTCAATCAGGGCGTGGACCTGGGAGCAAGAGAGAGCTTTGCGGATATAGGGGCTACCGTAACAGAAATGATTACATGCGGCAGAAAGGCTGCGTCGACCGGCGAGAGCTTTGCCGATAAACTATAAAACCGGAGGAGATAGATGAAAAAATTACTTGCACTGATAACGGTCATGATCATGGCGCTTTGCATGACGGCTTGCGGAGACGATAAACAGGCAAGCGACGAAGACGCCGGCAAGACGGAGGTGTCGCTGATCATCAGCGGCGATATCGATGACGGAGGCTTCAATCAGGTCACATGGGAGTCCATCGAGGCGTTTTGCGGTGAAAACGATCTGACCTGCGGACATTATAAGGTCAAAAGCGCTGATGAAGCCAATATCATCGGTACTGTGGATAAAGCAAAGAGCCACGACGGCAAACTGATCATATTCGCGGGAAGCACCTTTGATGAGGCGGTGTACAAACTGCAGAACGACAGCAACTATAAGGGAATGTATTTCTATATGATCGACGGCGTGCCGTACAACGAAGATGAAGGATATGAACTGTCCAAGAACTCCATCGGCGTTCTGTTTGCCGAGGAAGAGGCCGGTTATCTGGCAGGGTACGCGGCTGTTATGGACGGCTACACTGATCTGGGTTTTCTCGGTGGTGAAGACGTTCCATCCGTAAAGAGATACGGCTACGGATTCCTGCAGGGAATCTCTGCCGCGTCAACAGAACAGGGCCTCCAGAAAAAGATCAATGTCCACTACGGATATGCGGGCACGTTCAAGGCATCGGATGATGTGGAGAAGAAAGCAGCCTCCTGGTATAAAGATGGCGTGCAGGTCATCTTCTCCTGCGGCGGAGGCATCGTGAAGTCCGTGATCAATGCTGCCGAGCGCAGCAACGGCAAAATCATCGGCGTTGACGTGGATCAGAGCGGTCTGTCAGATACGGTCATCACGTCTGCCCTCAAAGGCATCGACGCGGCCATCGAGGATGTGCTCAAGGAATATAAGCGCGGCAACTTCATCGGAAACAACGTATTCAATTATACGGCCAACAATGGCGGGGTAGGTCTGGTCATGGATAACGCCAGATTTAAATCTTTCAGCCAGGAACAATACGATGAAGTATTCAGCCAGATCAAGAACGGCCAGATCAAAATCAAGAAGGATACGGAAGTCAAAAATATCAAGGATCTGGTGGCAAAAAACATAAAGATTATAAAGTAAAACATTAAAGGATATTAAGCGTTCAAAACCCCCAAAAGCGTTGAATTTCAACGCTTTTTGTTTTAAAATTATTATGTAGAATTTCGATCATAATACTATTGTTTTGAGGTTTTTTATGAAGTCGATCAGAAGAAGAATTTTATGCTTTGCCCTGACGGCATTATTGACAATTACATTGATCCCTGCCGTGTCCTATGGCGCGGAGACCGCGTCATCCGGTGAGATAACCGGATTTGCTCCTCTGGAGCACGACACCTATTATTACGAAGGGGATCCGACAGAGAAGGATATCACATCGGAACTTCCGGATACCATCGACGTGTACCTTAACGGCAGCAGCGAGAAGACTGCCATCGGCGTTGAATGGGAATCCCTGGAGGACTTCAACGATACGGACTTCTATTTCTATTCCATGAAACCTGTCTGGAAGAGCGCGTATACGCTTTCCTCTGAACTTAACAGTATTATGGATGTCCCTTGGATCACCATCTTCAAAGAAGAGCCTTTGGCTGATGAGCTGGAACCTATGGTCACCGAAGATGAGACTGAACCGATCTATGTGAACAAGGAAGAAGCCGAGAAAGAAAACGGGGAGACCGGCGCAGAGAAAGATTCGGATGCCGTCTCTAAAGTTCTGCACATTCTGGGAGAAGAAAGCTACGCGGCCAACACCACCAACACGGACAAAGTATATAATTACCTCACGAAGACCATGGGTCTCAACATGGCTGCCGCCTGCGGCGTGATGACGAATATCAACGCGGAGAGCGGCATGAGCCCAATTAACCTGGAAAACACATATAACACGAAATTCGGACTTACGGACGAAGAGTACACGAAGAGAGTCAACAACGGCAAGGGCGCGTATAAGACCAAGTCAGGCGCCAGCCGAAACTTCAAGACGGATTACTGCGGCTACGGCCTCTGCCAGTGGACTTCCCTGGGCAGGAGAACGAACCTGCTCAACAAGGCGCTGAATAAGGGCGTTTCCGTAGGCGACGCCAACATGCAGATGGAATTCCTCAACGATGAACTGAAGAACAGCTATTCATCGGTACTGAATACCCTGAAGGCCGTTCCGAACAACGCGCAGGGCGCATACATGGCGGCATTCATATTCTGCATGAGCTTCGAAGTGCCGGCGAATACACTCAACACCGCGGCATCCAGAGGCAAGACATGTCTCTCCAGCAGCGGCTACTGGAAGAAATACAACGGCAGCACCATCAGTACGACAGGAACTTCATTCATGTCACTGGTCGGATATTCCTATCCGAAATCCATGAAGTCCGGCAAGGGCATGACGGTCAAAGGCTACGCCGTTTCCAATTATAACGTCACTTCCGTCAAGGCCAACATCAAGGACGCTAACGGCGTTACCAAGTATTCCGCCAGCGCGTCACCGAATTCTACGGTCTATAACCTCAGCAACTTCGATGACAAACTGCTCTTCAGCAAACTGGCAGCAGGGACGTACACGTATACACTGACGGCGAAGGACAAGTCCGGCAAATCCATCAAGGCGGCGCATAAGTTTACCGTATCATCCAGCAATACAAACTCCATCACCAATGGATTCTGCATGGATGACAGCACCACGACGCAGCCGGAACAGCCGGCAGAGCCGACACAGCCGGAAGCGGACGCTCCGTCCACTATGGACATCTACAGCTTCAACTATCCTACGACGCTGAAGAAGGGCAAAGGCTTCACCATCAAGGGAACCATCAAATCCAATTATACAATCAATAAGGTCCTGATCAGAGTGCGTGTCAAATCCACGGACAAGCTGAAACTGTCCACGGTGAAGACGGTTTCGACCAAGTCATATAATATCAACAAGCTGGACTCTAAGATCAAGTTCGGCAAACTGGCCAAAGGAACGTATATTTACAGGGTGACCGCCTGGGACACCAAGGGTAAAAAACGACTGATCAATAAGACGTTCAAAGTCAAGTAGCATAAACAATCACGACAGAAAACCGAGAAAAACCCCGCATCAGCGGGGTTTCAGACTGTAGACAAAGGCTCATCTCCTTAACGGGAGGCGAGCCTTTTCTCGT
>JAUMVD010000016.1 GCA_030530285.1 Bacillota bacterium
GAGCAGCTGATTTGTAATCAGCAGGTTGGGGGTTCGATTCCCTCCGCCAGCTCCAAAATAAGCATTGAACATTTGAGCAGACTGTGGTAAAATGTTTCTTGTGCAAGTGATGTCGAGGGATTCCCGAGTGGCCAAAGGGGGCGGACTGTAAATCCGTTAGCTGAGCTTTCGATGGTTCGAATCCATCTCCCTCGACCAATTTAATAAATAATATGCGGAAGTGGCTCAGGGGTAGAGCATCGCCTTGCCAAGGCGAGGGTCGCGAGTTCGAATCTCGTCTTCCGCTCCAATTTTGCGGATGTAGTTCAATGGTAGAACCTCAGCCTTCCAAGCTGATGGCGTGAGTTCGATTCTCATCATCCGCTCCAACAAGTTGCGGGCTCATAGCTCAGCTGGATAGAGCAACGGCCTTCTAAGCCGTGTGTCCGGGGTTCGAATCCCTGTGGGCTCGCCAATTTTTTTGACATTTTTTACATTGATATATGAACACGATGGGGTATAGCCAAGCGGTAAGGCAACGGACTTTGACTCCGTCATGCGTAGGTTCGAGTCCTGCTACCCCAGCCAATTATGACCCATTAGCTCAGTCGGCAGAGCACTTGACTTTTAATCAAGGTGTCCGGAGTTCGAATCTCCGATGGGTCACCATTTTTTACAGGTTGGGGAACGTCAGGCTGAGGACTCTACAAAAATAGTATATGCATGAGGAGAGGTGTCCGAGCGGTTTATGGTGCTGGTCTTGAAAACCAGTGAGGGTCAAACCTCCGTGGGTTCGAATCCCACCCTCTCCGCCATAGTTGTTTTATGGAGAAGTACTCAAGAGGCTAAAGAGGACGGTTTGCTAAATCGTTAGGGTTCGCAAGGGCCGCATGGGTTCGAATCCCATCTTCTCCGCCATTTTAGGGGTATAGCTCAGCTGGTAGAGCAGCGGTCTCCAAAACCGCGTGCCGTGGGTTCGATTCCTACTGCCCCTGCCAATTCGTATATTGACGTGAAAGCGTAACAATAAATATCGGGGTGTAGCGCAGTTTGGTAGCGCAACTGGTTTGGGACCAGTGGGCCGCGGGTTCAAATCCTGCCACCCCGACCATTTAATCAGATGTGGGCCATTAGCTCAGTTGGTTAGAGCGTCCGGCTCATAACCGGCAGGTCCTGGGTTCGAGTCCCCGATGGCCCACCAGATTAAAAATAGAATGATGGTAAGTATGCCCAGATAGCTCAGTTGGTAGAGCAGGGGACTGAAAATCCCCGTGTCCTTGGTTCGATTCCGAGTCTGGGCACCATTTATTTTAAAAGACCTTTGCCCTGCCAGGTATTTCGCAGGCGCATCTCTTGATGGATCGTATTCAATATGGTCCTTTTTTTATAGCTCCATTCCGGCGCGATCAGAGTGGATCTCGGGGCGTCGCCTGAGATTCTGTGCAGCGTGATATCGGGCGGGATGATTTCCAGGATGTCAATGAGCTGATCGACGTATTCATCGATGCTGGCGAACGGGACATAGTCAGGCATGACATCGGCCATTCCCGAGCCTCTGACTACGTTCAGCATATGAAGCTTCAGACCGAACACATCGCGAGCGCATACATGCTGTACGGATGCTTTCATCATCTCGTGTGTTTCCCCGGGAAGCCCGAGAATGAGATGCGTCACCACGCGGATGTTTCTGTCCAGGAGGTTTTGCACCGCGGCGTCATAATCTGAAACGTAGTGGCACAGGTTCATCGCCCTGGCCGTCTCATCATGGATGGTCTGAAGACCCAGTTCCACCCACATAAACGTAGACTGGTTCAGTTCCTCGAGGTAGTCCAGGACATCCTCAGGCAAACAATCCGGTCTGGTGGCGATGGCGATGCCGATCACATCCGGATGCTCCAGCGCGGCCGTGAATTTGCGGCGAAGCTCGCCGGCGGGGGCATAGGTGTTCGTGTGGTTCTGAAAGTAAGCCATGTATTTGGCGTCAGGCCATTTGCCGGACAAAAGCTCGATCTGTGACTGCAGGGCGTGACCGCTTTCAAGAGATGAAGCCATGTCGCCGGAACCGGATTCAGAACAGAACAAACAGCCGCCGGTGCCTTTGCTCCCGTCTCTGTTCGGACATGTGAATCCGCCGTCCAGAGCCAGCTTTACCACCTTGCAGCCGAAACGTTTTTTTAACCAGGGGCTGATCATATTGATCCTGAGATCCTGGCCGTCGGAGCTGTCAAATATCATGGGTGAATTGTGATCCATATTGCCGTATCCTTTCTTAGCATCGCTACGATTATTGTAGCATTTTTGGATATCAATGGGGGATGCGCAATTGCAGTCATATGTGATTTATTGTATAATTAGATGTTAATTTTGATTAGGAAAGAGTGTTGATATGGCTGATGTAGAAAAGAAAAAATTAAGTGGATGCTGTCTGGGTGAATTTGAATCCGAGAATCCGTTTGTTGCAGGCAGTATCAAAGGCGTCAAGGAAGAAAAACCATCGGTGATGCTGCACAGCTGCTGCGGACCCTGCAGCAGTTCGGTCATAGAAACACTGGCGGGTGAATTCAATATTACTGTGTTTTTTTACAACCCCTGCATTACCGATGAGGAGGAGTACAAAAGACGCAGACAGACCCAGATCGATCTGATCGACGCCCTCAATCAGGAGAGACTGGATCCCATGGCGGCTGTGAACAGAGGCGTGATACATTTTATGGAGGGACCATATAATCCCGGATCATTTCTCGAGCTGTGCCGGGGATTCGAAAACGAACCTGAGGGAGGCGCCAGATGCAGCCTTTGCTTCAGGCAGCGGCTGGAGAAAACCGCTGAGATGGCAGGCATGGCCGGCTGTGATTATTTCGGAACGACCCTCACGGTGAGTCCGCATAAGAATTACACCGTCATCTCAGAAATCGGCAAGGAAATCGCGCTGAAATACGGACTGTCTTTTTTGGACAGAGATTTCAAGAAAAAGGACGGGTTCAGGAGATCCATTGAACTGTCTAAGAAATACGGATTATATCGTCAAAATTACTGTGGATGTTGTTACAGCGTCAGATAAAATCATTTGTTAGGAGGACATGATGTCAAACTTATTTATCCCGGAAAACTACGCACCAGAGATAGACTACAAAGAAAGCCAGCGCGCGATCAAGAAGATCAAAGACTTCTTTCAGCAGGAACTGGCTTATGGACTGAAGCTCAGGAGAGTTTCCGCGCCGCTTTTTGTCGCGCCGGAAACAGGACTTAATGACAACCTTAACGGTGTTGAGAGGACGGTAAGCTTTACCGTGAAAGATCTGGGTGAAAAGGAAGTTGAGATCGTACAGTCTCTGGCCAAGTGGAAGAGAATGGCTCTGGGCAGATATGATTTCAAACCGGGCAGCGGACTGTATACCGACATGAACGCCATCAGGAGAGACGAGGAGCTGGACAACCTGCATTCCATATATGTGGATCAGTGGGATTGGGAAAAGGTCATCCGCAAGGAAGACAGAACGCAGGAATACCTTCACGAGGTGGTCGTGACGCTGTACAACGCGCTCAAAAATCTCAATGACTTCGTCAACAGGCACTATAACGAACTGAAGACGGATCTCCCGAATGAAATCTTCTTCATCACCTCCCAGGAACTGGAGGACATGTATCCGGATAAAACCCCGAAGGAGAGGGAGGACGCGATTTGTCTGGAGAAACGCGCCGTATTTATCGAAAAGATCGGCGGCGCCCTGAAGTCGGGACAGCCGCATGATGGCAGAGCTCCGGACTATGATGACTGGGAACTGAATGGCGACATTTTGCTGTGGAACGATATTCTGGGCAGATCATTCGAGATTTCATCCATGGGCATCAGAGTGGATGAGGAAGCCATGGACAGACAGCTTCGGATTGCCGGCGCTGATGACAGGCGTCAGCTGGACTTCCACAAGAAAATCCTGAACGGCGAATTGCCATACACCATCGGAGGCGGTATCGGCCAGAGCAGACTTTGCATGTACTTTCTCAGGAAAGCCCACATCGGAGAAGTCCAGGCTGCCATCTGGCCTGAGGATATGATAGAGGCATGCGCCGCGCACGACATATTCCTCTTATAGAGAGATGAAATACATTAACGTTGTAATCGACAACAAAAGCGACAGCACCGACGCGCCGTTTACCTACCGATGCACGGATGAGAGCGTATCCGTCGGGAGCAAAGTCTATGTGCCCTTTGCCAGAAGCAAAAGGCTTCGGGAAGGGTATGTCGTATCGCTGATAGACGATGAGACATCCATCCATGAGGACCTGAAGAGCAAGCTGAGAGATGTGGATCACATTGACGAGGAGATTTCTCTGACCGAGGAAATGGTCCGCACGGCCTTTTGGATGAAAAACAGATATATCTGCAGATATATCGACGCCATCAAGTGCTTTACGCCTGCGGGCTCCAGGGCAAAACGCCGGCAGCTGCAGGATTCACTGGCGGGAGAGGAAGGCAGTCCAGAGACGATCCTCAGTCTTACGGAGGAACAGGAAGCTGCCCTCGCGCAGATCAGCAGGCCCATCAGTCAGAAGCAGCATGACAGGTTTCTAATACACGGCGTAACCGGCAGCGGCAAGACAGAAGTGTATATCCGGGCCGCCGAGATGGTTCTCTCCCAAGGCCGGGGCGTGATTATTCTGGTTCCGGAGATTTCCCTGACAGGTCAGATCACCGAGAGATTTCTCGGTAAATTCGGCGCGGATTCCGTGGCGATCCTGCACAGCAGGCTGTCTGCGGGGGAGCGCTACGACCAGTGGAACAAGATCAGGAAAGGACAGGTCAGAATCGTGATCGGCGCCAGGTCGGCAGTCTTTGCGCCGGTAGAAGATCTGGGACTGATCGTTCTGGATGAAGAACACGAGTCGACATATAAATCCGACTTCACACCGAAATACGACACCGTGGAAGTTGCCATCAAGAGGCTGCAGGACAGAGATTCAAGCGGAGTCCTGATATTGGGAAGCGCCACACCATCTGTGGTTTCCTACAGCAGGAGCCGGGAAGGGATCTACAAGCTGATCAGGCTGACGAAGAGATATAACGAAACGGAAATGCCCAGATCCGAGATCGTGGACATGCGGCAGGAACTCAAGGATGGCAACCGGTCCATACTCAGCAGGAAGCTTTGCGGCGAGATGATGAGCGAGCTTGAAGCGGGACGGCAGGTCATGCTGTTTCTCAACAGGAGAGGCTACTCGACTTTCGTCTCCTGCAGGGAGTGCGGCTTTGTCGCCAAATGTCCCAACTGCGGGCTGTCGCTGACGTATCACAGAGGCGACGGCACTCTGAACTGTCATTACTGCGGCCACTCGGAGATCGCTCCACAGAAGTGTCCCGAATGCGGCAGCAAATACGTCAGATATTTCGGCAGCGGGACCGAGAAGGTAGAAGACCAGGTCCGGGAGATGTTTCCGCAGTATTCGGTCGCGCGGCTGGATCTGGATTCCATCAGGAAAAAGGGTGAACTGAACAAAAAGCTCAGGGATTTCGGCAAAGGCAGAACCGATATACTGATCGGGACCCAGCTGATCGCCAAGGGTCTGGACTTCAGGAATGTCGGCCTGGTGGGAATCATATCCGCGGATGTATCGTTGAACATACCGGATTTCAGATCCCCGGAAAGAGCATTCCAGCTGATCACGCAGGCCTCCGGCAGAGCCGGCCGCGGCAGCCGTGAGGGGAAGGTCGTAATACAGACCTATAATCCTGAGCACTACGCCATCGATATGGCGGCGGCAGGCGATTACGAGGCCTTTTATGACAGTGAAATCAAGTTCCGCAAATACATGATGTATCCGCCGTACAGCGATATCTTCCAAATCATGTTCACGTCGGATTCACCGGATAGCGCGCAGGCCGGCGCGCAGCACTGGCACAGCAGACTGCTCAGCATCATGCCCCAGGCGGAAGCCGCCAATGTATTTCCGCCGCAGGAAGCGTATATGAGCAGGATCAGAGAGACGTACAGGTATTCCCTGATCATAAAGTGCCCCAAAGGCAAGCGGCATGAATATACCGGATACATCCGGACCATCAAGGAAGAAGAGAAAAAGAGCAAAAAGAAAAAAGACTACGTGGCTGTGGTCGACATCAACCCGTACAGCTTCACGTAGATCGTTAAATCAACAAGGAGATAAAGGATGGCATTAAGAAACATTATCGAAGAAGGAGACCCGATACTCAGAAAAAAATGCAGAGAAGTGGGTGAAGTAACAGAGAGAATCCAGGTGATTCTGGACGATATGGTAGAGACCATGCGTCAGGCCCAGGGAGTAGGATTGGCCGCTCCTCAGGTCGGAATCATGAGGAGGATGTTTGTGGCAGAACCGGCTCCGGAAGAAGTCTACTGCTTCGTGGATCCCGAGATCGTATCCATGGAAGGAGAACAGGAAGGCGAAGAAGGCTGCCTGTCCGTGCCGGGAATGGCCGGGACGGTCGTCAGACCGGAGAAGATCACCATCAGAGGCAAGGACCGATATGGCAAACAAAAGGAATACACCTTCGAAGGATTCCACGCAGTCGTCATGTGTCACGAGTTCGATCATCTGGAGGGAATCCTCTATACAGATAAGGCAACGGATGTACACAGAATCCTGGAGGAAGCGAATCAGTAACGAGGAGGCGGCCGATGAAAGTCATATATATGGGAACGCCGGACTTCGCCGTTCCCGCTCTGCAGGCGCTTTATGATGCGGGACACGAAATCCAGTACGTGGTGACGCAGCCGGACGCCGTCAGAGGCAGAGGCAAGAAAATCCAATACTCACCGGTAAAAGCAAAGGCTCTGGAACTGGGCATCCCGGTGCTGCAGCCCGAAAAGATAAAGCGCAACGAGGAATTTATCGATCAGATCCGGGACGCAGCGCCTGAGGTAATCATCGTTGCGGCTTATGGGCAGATCCTGCCGAAGGCTTTGCTGGATATACCCGCCATGGGATGCATCAACATACACGGTTCTCTCCTGCCGAGATTCAGAGGAGCGGCGCCGATACAGGCCGCGATCATCGAAGGGGATCAGCAGACCGGCATTACCATCATGAAGATGGAGGAAGGACTGGATACCGGTGACATGATCGCCAAGGCCTCCACGCCGGTGGACGGCAAGACAGGACAGCAGCTGCATGACGAGCTGTCGGTCATGGGAGCCGAGCTGCTCATCGACACACTGCCGAAACTCGGGAGCATCCGGCCGGAAAAACAGGACGACAGTTTATCCACCTATGCGCCGATGATCTCCAAACAGGACGGACATATCGATTTCAACAGCTCTGCGGACAGGATCGAAAGAACCATCAGAGCTTTTGATCCATGGCCCGGCACATATGCGTTTATGGATGACAAAATGCTCAAGTTCTGGAAGGCGGAAACCGGCAGCTGCACGCAGTGCTGCCATCAGAAACCGGGTACTGTGCTCAGAGCCGAAAACGGGTACATCGATATCGCCTGCGCGGACGGAATACTAAGGGTTACGGAGATACAGGCTCCGGGCAAGAAACGGACTGCCGTAAAGGAATATTTAAAAGGCAATTCCATTGAAATCGGTACTGTTTTAGGATAAAATACTCGTTAGGAGTGATCGTATGTATTTTGGACTGAATGACCCTACAATCATACTGCTCATACCAGCCATCCTGTTTACGATTTTTGCTCAGACTAAAGTCAAAAGAGCTTACAGCAGATATTCACAGGTCGCAAACAGAAATGGCATGACAGGAATGCAGGCGGCGCGGATGATCCTGGATCATAACGGGATGCAGGATGTTCCGATTGAGGTGATTCCGGGCGAACTGACGGATAATTATGATCCGACGAAGGATGTGATGCATCTTTCCGAGGGAACGGCGTATTCGAATTCGGTAGCCGCGGTGAGTATTGCGGCTCACGAGTCAGGCCACGCTATTCAGGATGAGAGGAACTACGGTTTCCTCAAGTTTAGGGTGGCCATGGTTCCCGTTGTCAACCTCGTTTCAGGCGCTTCGTGGCCGCTTCTGATCATCGGTTTGATGGTCATAGGATTTGGTAACATTACGACAGGCAACATGCTCTTCAATATCGGAGTGCTGATGTTTGTCGTTGTTGTGCTGTTTCACACAGTCACACTCCCGGTAGAGCTGAATGCCAGCAGGAGGGCAATCCTGCAGCTGCAGCAGCTGGGAATTATATATGACGATGAAGTAACCGGCGCGAAAAGAGTATTATCAGCTGCGGCTATGACCTATGTAGCCGCGCTGGCAACATCGATAGTGAACTTATTGAGGATCCTGATAATTAGGGGGCGGAACTAATGGACGCAAACAGGAAAACAGCTTATCTGACACTGGTAGACGTAGAAGCCAAGAGGGCGTATTCGAATCTGGCGCTGAATCACAAGATCGCGCTGACGAAACCTAACTCTCCGGCTTTTGTACGCGAACTGGTATACGGAGTTTTGGAAAACAAGCTCAAATTGGATTATTACATTGACATGCTGGTGAAAGACGGCATCGACAGCCTTAGAACACCTGAGCTGATCATCATGCGCATGGGGATCTACCAGCTGGGATATATGGATTCAGTACCTGAATACGCCGCGGTTAATGAGAGCGTAGTACTGGCCAAGAAATACTGCAGAGGGAAAGCCGGCCTTGTGAACGGCGTTCTCAGAGAGTATCAGAACAAAAAAATCAGTATGAGACTTCCGGAGAGAGATCTTGATGAGGTCAGATTCCTGTCCGTCAAATACTCCTATGCTCCTTGGATCATTGAGCTTTGGATGAAGTATTACAGCAAGGAATTCGTCGAATCACTTCTGGAAGCGGGCAACGGCAAAGCACCGATGACGGTCAGAATCAACTGGCTCAAGATCATCAAAGAAGACCTGATCAAGGCCCTCAGAGAGAGAGGATTCCAGGTAAAAGAAGGCAAGATCTGTCAGAATGCCATCCACGTCAAAGGCAGCGGACTTCTGGAGTCAGACCTTTATGAGATGGGCCTGTTTACGCCGCAGGACGAAAGCTCCATGCTGGTTGCCGAGAAGCTGGATCCTAAACACGGGGATCTGGTCATGGACGTTTGCGCCGCTCCCGGCGGCAAGACGACAGCTATCGCCGAAAGAATGAACAACACCGGCAAGATCATCGCTTCCGACATTTACAGGAGGAAGCTGGATCAGGTCGACAAAGAGGCCAAGAGGCTTGGCATTACGAATATAGAAACCAGATCATGGGACGCCACCAGAGTGGATTCCACCATGGTGCAAAAGGCCGACAAGGTCCTGGTGGATGTACCGTGTTCGGGACTGGGCGTAGTAAGAAGAAAACCGGAGATAAAGTACAAGGAATACACTGACGATCTCCAGCTCCTGCCTAAGAAACAGCTGGCGATCCTTTCCGCATCTTCGTCTTATGTCAAACCGGGCGGAACTCTGATATACAGCACATGCACCATCAATCCTGAAGAGAACGAGAAGGTAGTAGCCGAGTTCCTCAGCAGGAATGGCAGATTCCAGAAGGTGGAAAGAACACTGCTGCTTCCTAATGTCAACGGTACAGACGGATTCTTTATCTGCGTCATGAAAAGGGAAGAAGTTTTAGAAGAAGTTGAGAAAGGTTAATCCGGTATGGCTCAGCAGATAGGTTTTAAGTGTAACAGAGGAATAGTAAGAAAGAACAACGAAGACGCGTGTTTCGTTATACCGAGCAAGGATGTATACATCGTCGCCGATGGAGTCGGCGGCAATAATTCCGGCGAACTGGCCAGCAGCACGGCTGTAGAAAAAATTGCAAGCTTCGTCAAGGACAACGATCTGGAAAGCTGCGAAACGCCGGAAGAGATTTTTGGATTTTTTACCGCAGCAATAGATATCGCGAATGAGAGCATCTACCGTCAGGGAATGGAAAATCTCATGAACAGAGGCATGGCCACCACCGTGGTCATGGCGTATATCTACGATGGCTCGGGCTACATAACCAACATTGGAGACAGCAGGGCGTACATCTACAGAGATGGTCACCTGAAGAAAGTGACGAGGGATCACACCTATGTGAACGAACTGATCGACAAGGGCGTGATCACCGAAGGAGAAGCGGAGCATCACAAACAGAAAAATGTGATCACAAAGGCTCTGGGAGCCGAGAAAGCCGCGGAACCTGACTTTTATAAGGTCGATCTGGAACGCGGCGACATATTGGTGCTGTGCTCGGACGGACTTTACGGAGAAGTCGGAGAAGAAAAGATGACCAGATTGATGAGGTACAGCAACAGCATGAACGACCTCAGCTCCAAGCTGGTGGATGAGGCAATAAGAGCCGGTGGCAGGGATAATATTACTGTCATCTGCGTCAGAATATAGGTTTAGGAGGACAGAATGAGTAAGGTACTCGCAGGCAGATATGAACTATTCGAGAGGGTCGGCGAGGGTGGAATGTCCGTTGTATATAAAGCAAAGGACAAACTGCTCAACAGATTCGTGGCGATCAAAATATTAAAGCCTGAATTCATTAACGATCCGAAGTTCATAGATAGTTTCAGAAGAGAATCTCAGAATGCCGCAAGCCTGACGCATCCTAATATCGTGAATATCTACGATGTAGGAAGAGAGGGCAACATTCATTACATCGTAATGGAGCTCATTGAAGGCAGAGCACTGAGTGACTATATCAAAGAGCAGGGGCCGATGGCCTATCCGAAGGTCATAGCGCTGTCGAAACAGATCGCGGCGGCGCTGTCGGAAGCGCACAAAAATCACATCATCCACAGAGACGTCAAGCCGCATAACGTTATGATCACGCCGAACGGGACCGCTAAGATCACGGACTTCGGCATAGCGAAAGCGGTGAACGCCGCAACCATTGTGGACAACACTGACGGCATCGTGGGATCAGTGCATTACTTCTCGCCTGAACAGGCAAGAGGAGGATATGTCGATGAAAAATCCGACATCTATTCCCTGGGAATCGTCATGTACGAGATGCTGACAGGGCAGGTTCCGTTTGACGGAGATAATCCTGTCAACATCGCGCTGCAGCACATCAACGGCGAAATGGTGCCGCCATCCAAGGTCGTATCGGGCGTACCGCCTGCCCTTGAGCATATTATTCTCAAGTGTACGGAGAAGTACCCTGTCAACAGATACGCCTCAGCTGATGAATTGATCGATGCGCTGAACAATCTGGAGTTTGTGGACAGCGTGGTCGGAAACTCCGTCCTCATGGGAAGACAGACACAGAGACACGACCCGATCAGGACTACCGGACCTATCGCTGAAACGGATTACGATGACGGCGAGATCTACGATGATGATTATGACGATTACGACGAAGTAAAGGAGAAAAAGCCGAAGAAGCAAAAGAAAAACAAGGGCGGCAAAAAAAATAGAAAAAAACTCTTCATCATAGCAGCCATCGCTGCTGCAGTATTGCTGGGGATCATATTCGCGATCATTTTCACAGGACGGGAAGAAGTCAAAGTACCGAACTTCAGAGGCATGACCCTCGAACAGGCGCAGGAACTGGCTGCGGAGCCTGAATATAATTTAAAGGTCAAAGAAGGTCAATCGGTCATCAGTGAGGACATCGAAAAGGGCCTGATCGTTTCGCAGGATCCATCGGCCGATGAGGTGGTCAAGGAAGGCAGCACCATAACGGTCAATATCAGCAAAGGCCTGGGAGACAGCAGTGTACCGAATCTCGTAGGCAAGACCGAGGATGAGCTCAGCGACTATCTTAAGGCCGCCGGCTTCAAACTGGGGAACGTGACCACAGAAGCCAGCGATAAGGCGGAGGGCACGGTCATCAGACAGAGCCCTAAGGCAGGAGAAACGGCAGAAAAGGGAAGCGCCATCGATGTAGTAGTCAGCGACGGTTCCCTGAACAAGGCAGTGGTTCCGTATTTGATCGGCAAGTCCTTATCGGATGCCAAGTCCGCTCTTTCGGCTGCAGGCCTGAAGTGCGGAGAGGTTACTTCCGAGTACAGTTCAGCCGCTGAAGGCGAAGTCATATGGCAGCAGTATTCATCGAATACGCAGCTTAAGAAAGGCGCAAGCGTAAAGATCAAAGTCAGCGCAGGACCGAAACCGACTGAGCCGACAACGTCTCCGACAGAGCCGAGCTCCGAAGGTGAATAATGTGTTGAAAGGAAAAATCATAAAAGGTATCGCCGGATTTTATTATGTGAAATCCGGCGAAAAAGTATATAGGTGTAAGGCCAGAGGCATATTCAAGGAGCGGGGCATCAAGCCTGCGGTGGGAGACAACGTGATCGTAGAAGTGATCGAAGGAAATGACGACAGCCTGATCACCGAGATACTGCCCAGACGAAACTCCTTTATCCGGCCGTTTATCGCGAATGTAGACTGTTTTGTCGTGGTGACCGCCGTGGCCAGACCGGCGCCGGTATTGCAGACCCTGGACCGGTTTCTGGTAATGGCGGAAAAGGCGAATACGGATATCGTGATCTGCATCAACAAATGCGATCTCGGCGCGGAAAAGTCAAAGGCGGAGCTTTTGGAAATCTACAGCCCCATCTACCCGGTGGTGTGCCTCGACAGCAAGGCGGGCCTCGGATTTGAGGAGCTGAAAGCGTTGATCGTCGGCAAGACGTCTGCGCTGGCGGGAGCTTCCGGAGTGGGGAAATCCACGATCCTGAACAGACTCATCCCGGAGGCAGCCATGGAGACCGGCGGGATCAGCGAGAAGTCGAAGCGGGGCAGGCATACCACCCGCCACTCGGAGCTTTTTGCAGCGGAAGGAATGCCGGACACCATGATATTCGATACTCCCGGATTCACGTCATTTGACATATTGGATGCGGATGAGGAGGAACTGCAGTACCTGTATCCCGACATAGCGAAGTATACAGGAGACTGCCGATATGATAATTGCAGGCATATTGCGGAGCCCGGATGCAGCGTCAAAGAAGCGCTGGAAAAGGGGCTCATACACCCGAAGAGATATACATCATACAGGACGCAGATGGAGGAAATAAGAAAATGATACAGTTAGCGCCATCAATATTATCAGCGGATTTTTCGAAACTGGCGGAGGACGTAAAACAAATCGAGACAGGCGGAGCACACCTGATCCACGTGGATGTTATGGACGGACATTTCGTTCCCAACATTTCCTTTGGGGCGACAGTCATGAAGAGCCTTCAGGGCAAGACGCAGCTGCCCTTCGACGTACATCTGATGATCGAGAACCCCGATCAGTATCTGGAGGATTTCGTCACGGATCAGACGGAGTATATCACCGTTCATCAGGAAGCGTGCACCCACCTGCACAGAACCATCCAGCACATCAAGCAAACCGGCGTCAAGGCAGGCGTTTCACTGAACCCGGCAACATCCCTGGACGCGCTGGACTATATTATAGAGGATGTGGACATGGTTCTCCTGATGTCGGTCAATCCGGGATTCGGCGGACAGAGCTTTATTCCTCAAATCATGGAAAAAGCCAGAGAACTGGCGGAGATAAAAAGGGCAGAAGGGCTTGATTTCCGCATTGAAATCGATGGAGGCGTCAAGCTGGATAACGTGATAGAAGTGGTAAACGCGGGCGTAGAGATCGTGGTAGCAGGATCCGCTGTTTTTAAGGCGGACAATATAGAAGAGCGAACGAGAGAGTTCATCAAACTGATAGGAGAAGTATAAATGAGAGTAGTACTGGATGGAATGGGCGGAGATAACGCGCCGCAAGAGATCGTCAAAGGAGCGGTTCAGGCAGCCGAACTGATCGATGATGAAATCATCATTGTGGGACCGGTGGACCAGATCAGCGAAGAGCTGGAAAACTGCGGTTACGAAGGGGATCAGATCAGCATCAGACAGGCCGGTGATGTCATCACCATGGAGGACAGCCCGGTCAAAGCCATAAGAAACAAGACGGATTCCACTCTCGTGGTGGGGTTGAATATGCTGAAGGACGGTCAGGGAGACATGTTCGTTTCTGCCGGCAATACCGGAGCCCTCATTGTAGGTTCCAGACTGATACTGGGAAGGATCAGGGGCATAGACAGGCCGGCGCTGGCCTCTATTTATCCCGACATGACCGGTGGAGAGCCGTGTCTTCTCGTTGACGCCGGAGCCAGCTCCGAATCAAAGGCAAACAACCTGCTGGAGTACGGCCTCATGGGCAGCATTTACGTGGAGAAAGTATGGGGCAGACCGAATCCGGCGGTGGGCCTGGTGAACCTTGGCGTCGAAGAAGGCAAAGGCACCAGTGTCACTAAGGATGCATATAAGAAACTCAAAGCATCCCACCTGAACTTCGTGGGAAACGTGGAGGCCAGAGAAGTGCCGAAGCACGCCTGCGATGTCATCGTTTGCGACGGATTCGTAGGCAACGTAATATTGAAACTGACGGAAGGGGTCGCGCTGAGCATTTTCAAGCTCATCAAGGGGACATTGATGCAGTCCGCCAAAACCAAAATAGCGGGAGCCCTGATCAAGCCGCAGCTGACGGCGATGAAGGACGAATTCGATTATGAAGAATACGGAGGCGCCCCTGTCCTGGGAGTCAATGGACCGGTCATGAAGATGCACGGATCCTCCTCCGCTACGGCGGTCAAGAACGCCATCATCAAGGGTCTTCCGTACGCGCGGGAAGGCGTAGTCGGCATCATCAGAAATGAAATGTTAAAAATCCAGGAGTATATAGAGGACGAAGAGGATTGATGGATACACATGCACTTCGGGAATTGCAGAACAAGCTCGGATATGATTTCAGGGACGAGAGTCTGCTGGAAACCGCTTTGACCCACAGTTCATATACGAGAGAAAGAAACAGACATGTCCGTTGCAATGAACGACTGGAATTCCTGGGAGACGCGTTTTTTGACGCGATCATAGGAGAGGAGCTGTACAGGAGTTTTCCGGATGAGGAGGAAGGTTTCCTGTCGCGCATACGGGCGACGATCGTCTGTGAAAAATCCCTGGCCATGAAGGCCGAAGCCTTTGATTTAGGCGCGTACCTGCTCCTTGGCAAAGGAGAAGAAAAAACCGGCGGCAGAACCAAGGTGTCGATTCTCGCGGATGCTATGGAGGCGCTGATGGGGGCCATTTATCTGGATGGCGGATTTGAAGCGGTTAAGACTGCAGTCCTGAGGATATTCGAAGATGTTCTGCAGGACGCCAGAAAGGGCATATATATTATTACGGATTACAAAACTGCGCTGCAGGAAATCGTGCAGAGGAACGGAAACGTGGATATCAAATACGAACTGGTTGGGGAAACGGGACCTGATCACAATAAAACCTTTAACGTGGCGCTGTATATCAACGATGTTCTTCAAGCGGAAGGCACAGGCAAATCCATTAAGCAGGCCGAACAGCATGCGGCGGAAGAAGCTCTGAAGAGGAGACAGGATGTTATTTAAGAGGATAGAAATGCAAGGGTTCAAGTCATTCGCTGAACCTGTCACAATAGAATTCAATGAGGGAATCACCGGCATCGTAGGTCCGAACGGCAGCGGAAAGAGCAACATCAGCGATGCCATCAGATGGGTGCTCGGTGAACAGAGCCCTAAAATGCTGCGCGGCGGCAAGATGGAGGAAGTCATCTTCAACGGGACATCCAGCAGGAAGTCCAGAGGGATGGCGGAGGTTACGCTGGTGATCGATAACGCTGACGAAAGTCTGCCCATCGACTACAAAGAAGTAGCCATAACCCGCAGAATGTTCCGCTCCGGTGAGAGTGAATATCACATCAACGGCAATCAGTGCCGTCTCAGGGATATACGCGAGCTCATCATGGATACGGGAATCGGCGTAGACGGATATTCCATCATCGGTCAGGGCAAGATCTCGGATATCATCAGCAACAAGACGGAATCCAGGCGCGAGATCTTCGAAGAAGCGGCGGGAGTCGTTGCCTACAGGACCAAGAAGGCCGAAGCCGAGAGGAAGCTGCAGTCCACTACGGTCAATATGGACAGGGTACAGGACATTATCGGTGAAATCGAAGGCAGGATCGACGGTCTCCGTGAGGACAGCGTCAAGGCAAAGGAATATCTGAAGCTCAGGGAGCGCCACAAGGAACTGGAGATCAATATCATCCTCAAAAACGTGGAGAACCTGGAGCTGAAGAACGAGTACGCCAAGGATGACCTGATGGAAGTCGGGTTTGCCATCGATAATCTCAAAGAAGAAAAGCAGCAGATGGACGAAAAATATTCCGAGTCCGCATCCAGAAGCGAGACACTGGAAGCCATCTCTGTAGAAGCCAGAGAGAATTTATTAAAAGCAGTTGACGAGCTGAATGCCGTGGTCAATAAAGGCGAAGTCGACAGAGAACGCCTATCGGCGATCGATGACAATTCCAGAAGAATCAAAGAAGAGATCGAAGCGCTGGGCGAGAAGAAGGCGCGTGAACTGCAGAATGCGGAGAGCTTTGCTCTGGAGAAAAAGCAGATCGACGAAGAGACCGCTGCCGCGGAGGAAGCGCTGAATCAAAAGACCGACGCGTACAACGCGCTGACGAGGGAAGTGTCGCAGCTGACGGAAGAGGCGGATGAGTTCAGAAACAAGCTGTTCGAGCACTCGACAGAGATCAATTCCGCAAAGGCCGAAATCAGCAGTCTGGAGCTTTTGCAGGAGACACTGAGAAAGAGAAAAGAAACTCTGCTCAGCGAAAAATCATCCGGAGACTCCAGCAACAGGGAGACGCTTGACAGTCTCAATACGGCGCGGGGAGAGCGTCAGGAGATCGCAGAAGGGCTGGAAGAAAAGAAGCTGCGCGCGCAGGAGATGAGAGACGAATATGCCGCGAATCAGCAGGAGGAGAGACAGCTCGCCAAAACTTCGGAGGAGCTGAGGATCAGCATCGGCAGATTATCCGCCAGAAAGAAAACCATCGAAGAGATGGAAAGCAACTACGAGGGCTATCATTATGCGGTGAAGCATGTCATGAAGTCAGGCCTCGGAGGGATTCACGGCGTGGTGGCGGATCTCATCAGAGTTCCGAAGGGATATGAGATCGCCATGGAAACCGCTCTGGGAGCGGCGCTGCAGAATATTGTATGTGAAGATGATGACAGCGCCAAGCGTGCCATCAGATCGCTGAAAGAGAACAAGGCCGGCAGGATGACCTTCCTGCCGCTGAGATCCATCAAGGCCGGAACTTCGGCAGACAGAGATTTCAGCGCGGAGAAGGGCTTTGTCGGATTCGGACCGGATTGTGTGGAATATGACAATCAATACGATGAAGTGGTCAGATACCTGTTAGGCAGAGTCGTCGTCGTAGATGATATGGATAATGCTGTCCGCATATCCAAGAAGGCGGCAGGCATGAGAGTCGTCACGCTAGAGGGCGAAATCATCAACTCCGGCGGAGCCATCACAGGCGGCAAATACAAAAACAGGACAGCGAACATCCTGGAAAGAAAAACCGAGATCGCGGAACTCGAAAAAGAAATAAACGAAAAAAGCGCTGCCCAGTCTGAGAATGAGAAGAGGCTGGAGGAGCTGAGAAACGCCATCGGGCAGTTCAGCGAGATGATCGGCAGCCTGGACGGGCAGATCAGAGCGGATGAGCACGCCCTCATCGCTAAAGATAATGAAATCACCTTCGCGGAAACTGCGCTCAAGGATATGAAGAGCAGCAGCGAAAAGGTCGAAAGGGAACTGGTCAATATCAGCGAAGAACAGGAAAAGTCCGCCGCAATGGTGGAAGCCCTCGCCGAAAAGATCGCGCAAAGAGAACAATCCATGGTTGAAGTGCAGAAGCTCAGCGATGAGAAGCTGACAGCGGCCAACGCCAGGAAAGATGAATTTGACGCGCTGAGCGAGGAAATCACAAAGGCCAGGATCGCGGTGACCAGCTGCAGCCAGAGGAAGGCTCACGCCGACGATATCGTGAACAGAATCAACGATACGATCAAAGAGATAGACAGCGATATCGCGCAAAAAGAAGAAACCTTGGCAGCCATGGCTGAGGAAAAGTCAGCGCTCACGTCGGGACATACGGACATCGACGGATTGATCAGAGAGAAGGAGTCTGTTAAGAACAACGCTGAGGAATACCTGCACGATGTGACAGAAGAGAAGGCGGCGCTGACGGCAGATATTTCCAGGATGCACGAGGACAGGGAGGAAATCTCCCAAAAGCTGCAGACCCTGCAGGATCAGAAGTTCGAACTGGAGCTGCGAAAGGCCAAGAACGAGACCCAGCTGCAGACGTACAAGGAAAAGCTCTGGGAGGATTTCGAGGTCTCCTATATCCAGGCCATGGAATTCAAATCCGAGACGTTTGTCATGTCATCAGCCGTCAAGGAAAACAGGCAGATCAAAAACCGCATCAAGGAACTGGGCGAAGTCAATGTAGGAGCCATAGAGGAATACGAGACCGTCAGAGAGCGATACGAGTTCCTCACGTCCCAGCAGGCTGACATACAGGAAGCCATGGACAACCTGAACGGCATCATCGCCGACATGGATAAGACCATCAGGACGCGCTTCAAAGACAGCTTCGATCAGATTGTGGTAAACTTCGAGGAACAATTCCAGCGGCTGTTTGGCGGAGGACATGCGGAGCTCAGGTTATCCGATGACGCGAACCCGCTGGAATCAAATATAGATATCGTGGCGCAGCCTCCTGGCAAAAAACTGCAGAATATCAATCTGCTGTCAGGCGGTGAGAAAACGCTGACGGCCATCGCCCTCATGTTTGCGGTGCTGCAGGCCAAGCCGACGCCGTTCTGTATCTTGGACGAGGTCGAGGCGGCGCTGGATGATGCGAATATTGACAGATTTATCGCGTGCCTCAGGCAGTTCAGGGATATCCAGTTCACTCTGGTGACACACCAGAAGGCCACCATGGAACATGCGGATGTCCTCTACGGCGTGACCATGCCGGAGAAGGGCGTGTCAAAGGTACTTTCACTGGATTTGGAGGAATAATGTTAGGAGATCATAAAAAAGGATTTTTTGGTAAATTATCACAGCGGGTCAGCGATGCGCTGGCCATGAGGCCGACTATAGATGAGGACTTTTTTGAGGAACTGGAGGAGATCCTCATTACCTCAGATATCGGCATGGAGACGACAGAAAAGATAGTCGATACCCTCAGGTCGGAAGTCCAGAGCAACAATATGACGAAACCGGAAGTCATCAAAATCCGTCTGGGAAAGATCATCGCTGACTTTATCAATAAGGGTGACCTGCAGAAACTCAGTGATGATTACCCGCTGGTGATTCTGATGATCGGAATCAACGGAGGAGGCAAGACCACTTCCATCGGCAAGCTGGCATATATGCTGAAGAAACAGGGCAGGACGGTCATGATGGCCGCAGCGGATACCTTTAGAGCGGCAGCCAGCGAGCAGCTGTGCATCTGGGGCGAGCGCGTTGGCGTAAACGTAGTGCGTCACGCGGAAGGCGCCGACCCGTCCGCGGTCATATACGACGCCATACAGTCAGCAAAGGCAAAGAACATAGACGTTCTGATATGTGATACCGCAGGCCGTCTGCAGAACAAAAAGAATCTGATGGACGAGCTGAACAAAATGAGCAAAGTCATCGGCAGGGAATGGCCGGAGGCTTCCAGAGAAAATCTGCTGGTACTGGACGCTACCACCGGCAAAAACGCCGTGTCGCAGGTGTCGGAATTCGGTGAAGCGGCAGGGATTACGGGTATCGTACTCACCAAGCTGGACGGAACCGCCAAGGGAGGCATCGTGCTTACCATAGCGGACGAGTTCGACATGCCGGTAAAATTCGTTGGACTGGGAGAAGGAATAGAAGATCTGCAGGAATTTGACCCTGTGGAGTTTGCTGAAGGGATTTTTAAATGAGCACACCATTAGTAGCAGTAGTAGGCAGGCCTAACGTAGGCAAGTCCACATTCTTTAACCGGGTTGTGGGCCGCAGAGTGTCCATCGTAGAAGACACGCCCGGAGTGACCCGTGACAGGATATACGCGGAAGCCGAGTGGTCGGGAGTGCACTTCGCGCTGATCGATACGGGAGGCATCGAGCCCGACAGCAAGGATGTGATCCTGTCGCAGATGAGAGAACAGGCGGAGATGGCAATGGATACGTCCGATGTCATCCTGTTCATGGTGGACGGGAAAGAAGGTCTTACCGCCGCCGACAGAGAAGTGGGCGAGATGCTGATGAAAACCGGCAAGAAAGTCGTGCTTGCCGTGAATAAGATCGATAAGCCGGAGCTGCCGGACGATTTTTACGATTTTTATGAACTGGGGCTTGGAGAACCGATTCCTATTTCATCGGCGAACATGCTGAATCTGGGAGATCTGCTGGATGAGATCATAGCCAGCTTTCCTGAAGGCGCCGGCACCGAGGAGGAGGACTCCATCAAGATCGCCATGATCGGCAAACCGAACGTGGGCAAGTCCTCTCTGATCAACAAGATTCTGGGCGAGAACCGGGTCATCGTCTCGCCGATCGCGGGAACCACGCGGGATTCCATCGATACGCCCTTTGAGCACGATGGAGAGAAATATATACTGATCGATACAGCGGGCATAAGGCGCAAAAGCAAAGTCAACGAGACCATAGAAAAATTCAGTGTCATCAGAGCGGTGGCGGCCATCGAACGATGCGACGTCTGCATGCTCATGATCGACGCCCAGGAAGGCGTGACGGAACAGGATAAAAAAATCGCGGGCATAGCCCACGAGGCAGGCAAAGGCATCGTCATTGTCGTAAACAAATGGGACCTGATCGACAAGGAGACGGGTACCATGAACGCGTTTAAGAAGGACATCGCCAGAGAACTGGGCTTCATGTCCTATGCGCCTTCGGTGTTCATCTCGGCCCTGACCGGCCAGAGAGTGAATCAGGTCATCGATATGGCGAAATACGTAGCCGAAAACAGAGCCATGAGAGTACCGACAGGTCAGCTCAACACCCTCATCACCGACGCGACCATGATGAAGCAGCCGCCGGCGGACAAGGGCAAGAGACTGAAGATCTACTATGTGACGCAGGTAGGAGTGAAACCGCCGCTGTTCTCATTCAAGATCAATTCCAGACCGCTGATGCATTTTTCCTATTCCAGATATCTGGAAAATAAAATCAGAGAGGCTTACGGATTCGAAGGTACTTCACTGAAGTTCGTCTTCAGAGAAAAAGGCGAGAAAGAAGAGGAATTCTAAATGGACAATCTCCCGATCATGCTTGGTATAGCAGGTCTGATAGCATATTTCATAGGGAACATTTCCCCTTCGACCATCATGGCGAAGCGGCAGGGAATAGACATCAAAAAAGAAGGCAGCGGCAATGCCGGGACCACCAACGCGCGGCGCGTCATGGGCAAAAAGGCCGGAGCCATCACCTGTATCGTGGATATCCTGAAAGGTGTCGTATCGGTACTGATCGGCATGGCCATGGCATCGGATCCCGGAATGTATGTCTGTGCGCTTTGCGTATTCCTGGGTCACGTATGGCCGATCGTTTACCGATTCAAGGGCGGCAAAGGCGTCGCCACCGCGTTTGGCGCGGTGGTCACGGTGAACCCGCTGATTGGAGTGATCGCGCTGGCCATCGTGGTGATCGTCGTGTTCACATCGAAGAGGATGTCAGCAGGATCCATCATCGGAGCGGCGGTGATCCCATTTCTGGCGCTGATCTTCGAGCCGGGCTTCCTGCCGCAGGCCGTTGTGATCGCGGTGATCATCATCATCAAACACAGAGCGAATGTGTCCAGGCTCATTCATGGAGAGGAGCCGGTAATGGGCATTTTCAATAAAGACAAAACCGACAAAGGAGGGCATGAAGATGAGTAGAATAGGTGTCATAGGCGCAGGAAGCTGGGGAACAGCTCTCGCCACGGTAGTGGCAGGCAAAGGCCATGATATCAGGATTTTTGACGTGGACGAAAAACACCTCAGATCCATGGAGGAACACAGAGAAAATGTAGACTATCTGCCGGGAGTGCCTTTGAACGATCATATACAGATGGCGTATACAAACGAAGACGCCATTAAGGACGCGGATGTGGTATTGTTCTCCGCGCCTGCACAGCATTTCAGAAGCGCCCTGACCTCGGCAAAGGACTTCATCGGGGAGGATGTTACCATCATCAATGTGGCCAAAGGTATCGAGAAGGGCACCCACAAGAGAATGTCGGAAATCGCCGTGGAAATCATGGGAGATGATGTACTGGACAGATACGTCGTGCTGTCCGGACCGTCACATGCGGAGGAAGTCGGCAGAAGGCTTCCGACCACCGTGGCTACAGCATCCCGAAATCATGAAGCGGCCCTCAGGATCCAGGATCTGTTTATGACGGACAGATTCAGAGTCTACACGCTGGATGACGTAGTGGGGGTCGAGCTTGGCGGCGCGCTGAAGAATATTATCGCGCTGGGAGCCGGCATATCCGACGGAATGGGATTCGGTGACAACGCGAAAGCGGCCCTCATGACCAGAGGTCTGGCGGAGATTACCAGACTGGGACTGAAGCTGGGAGCAAGACCGGAGACCTTCGCGGGACTTACCGGCACAGGAGATCTGATCGTTACCTGCACCAGCATGCATTCGCGCAACCGCAGGTGCGGCATCATGATGGGAGAGGGGCTGCCTCCGGAAGAAGCTATCGCTAAAGTAGGCATGGTAGTAGAAGGTATGTTCACCGCTGAAGCGGCTTATGAGCTGGCGAAGATCGCCGGTGTCGAGATGCCGATCACCGATGCCATATATAAGGTTACCAAAGGGACCCTCAAGGCGGCGGATGCCGTAGAGAGTCTGATGGGCAGAGAAAAACGCCACGAGCTTGACAGGACGGATGACTGAGAATATCACAACATATAACATTACAACATTCGGTTGTCAGATGAATGAACATGACTCCGAAACCATATCCGGCATGCTCCAGCAGCGAGGATACATCCAGGTGCCGGACCGCGATGACTGCGATATCGCGATCATCAACACCTGCAGTGTCAGGGAAAACGCCGACAAGCGTTTTTTTGGCACGCTGGGGCAGCTGAAAAAAATAAAAGTCAAAAACCCTGATTTTATCGCCTGCGTCTGCGGATGCATGATGCAGCAGGAGCATATTATCGAGGCGGTGAAGCGCAAGTATCCATGGGTGGACATTATTTTTGGCACCCATAATATTCATGAGTTTCCTGACATGCTGGATCAGCTGTATGAATCCAGAAAGAAGGAAGCTGTTCCTGAAGGAAGCGAGATCCGGGACAGGAGAGCGTACAACATCGCCAAGCACGATGTGCGCAGCGCCAAAAATACCCGTGTGGTCAGGGTATATGATGATAAAAAAGAAATCATTGAAGGCCTTCCGGCAAAGCGGCTGTACAGACACAAAAGCTTCGTGAACATCATGTACGGATGTAATAATTTCTGTACCTACTGCATCGTTCCGTATACCAGAGGCCGGGAAAAAAGCAGAAGGCCGGAAGACATCATAAACGAAGTCAGAAATCTGGTGCAGGATGATGTCAGAGAGGTCACCCTGCTGGGACAGAATGTCAACTCCTACAAAGGAGAATCCGGCGGCGCCGGAATATGGGATTTCACAGATCTGATCTATGCCCTGAACGATATCGAAGGGCTTGAGCGCATCAGATTCATGACCTCTCATCCGAAGGACCTTTCCGACAAATTGATCAGGGCCTTCGGGGAGTGCGATAAGCTTTGCCATTACATCCATCTGCCGGTGCAGTCAGGCAGCAGCAACGTGCTTCGCCGGATGAACAGACGGTATACCAGAGAGCAATACCTGGAGCTGGTGAGGAAGTTAAGGGATACCGTCCCTGACATCGCCATCAGTACAGATATAATAGTAGGCTTTCCGGGCGAGACTGAAGAAGAGTTTGAGGACACGTTGAGCCTTGCCGAAGAAGTCAGATACGATTCTGCCTTTACGTTTCTTTACTCCGTCAGAAAAGGGACACCGGCAGCCGAGTATGAAGACCAGATACCGGAGACCGTAAAACACGAGAGATTCGGCAGGCTGGTAGATGTGATGAACCGATGCAGCCGTGAAAAAAACGCCGCTTATGTAGGGCGGATCGAAAAGGTGCTGATAGAGGGGTACAGCAAGAAAGATGAAGGCATCCTGTCAGGCAGGACAGATACCTTCAAGCTTGTGGACTTCCCGGGAGATCCGGCTCTCATCGGACAGATAAAGAACATCAGAATTACAGAGTCAAATACGTTCAGCCTGAAAGGCGAACTTGAGGAATAGCAGATGAGCACGGTCAACGAGAGAAGAGCCGCCGTGGCGGTGGCGATCCTGACATCGTTTACCATGTCATTCATAGGCAGCGCCCTCAATCTATCCATACCATCCATCAGCGGAGAATTTGCGGTTGAAGCATCCACGGTCGGGTGGCTGGTGACAGGGTACATGCTTACGGTGGCAGCGCTCAGCGTGCCTTTCGGGCGGCTCGTTGATATATGGGACAGAAAGAAGGAACTCGTTCTGGGCATCGTGATCCTGGCATTGGGATGCTTCGGATCCATCGTATCGCCTTCCATGGGTTTCCTGCTGGTCATGAGGATCGTACAGGGCATAGGCGGCGCCATGGTCATGAGCACCAACACGCCGATCCTGATCAGCGCGTACCCTCCACAGATGAGAGGCAAAGCGCTGGGCTATTCCATCGGTTCCGTATACGTGGGATTATCGCTGGGACCGGTGTTCGGCGGTATCCTCAATCACCATTTGGGCTGGAGAGCGGTGTTCATTTTTGCCGGGCTCATCGCCGCCGCGGCCTTTGCGACGGCAATACGCGGCATTCCGGCAGATAAAACGGAGGGCAAAGGCAGAGCATTTGACCTTCCGGGAAATATTTTATTCGTATTATTTATCGTTACATTCATGTATGGACTCTCTGCCGCCGGCAGAGGGATCGAATCGGTAATACTCATAGGCTGCGGGCTGGCGCTGGGCGTCTGCTTCGTGGCAAGGGAAATGAGGACGGAGGATCCGGCCTTAAACATCAGTCTTTTCAAATCAAACGCAGGTTATACCTTATCGAATGTAGCCGCTCTCATGAATTACGCGGCCACATTCGCCATCAGTTATCTCACGTCGTTATACCTCCAGATAGTTTCAGGCTATTCGTCCCAGACAGCAGGGCTCATCATGATGGCGCAGCCTCTGATTATGGCAGCGTTGACCCCTAAAATGGGAAGATTATCCGACAGGCATTCACCGTTCATCATGTCATCCATAGGCATGGGCTTATGCGCGCTGGGTACGGGAATGTTCATATTTGTCAGAGAGGATACCAGCCTGGCTGTCATCATAGCTGCGCTTGCGATCACGGGCCTGGGATTTGCATTTTTCTCATCGCCTAATACCAATGCGATTATGTCATTTGTTGAGAAAAAGGATTATGGAATTGCCACATCAGTTCTCAACACGATGAGATCAATCGGGCACACGTCCAGCATGGTCATCGTAACCATCATCGTATCATTCATGATGCCGGGGATGCAGATCACCGAAGTTGACCCGGATATGCTGGTCATGGTGATCAACAGAGCGTTCGTCATATTCACTGTCATGTGCCTGACAGGGATATTCATATCGATGAAGAGGAATTAAAAAATGAATATCAAACAGATAGCAAAGAAAGCGGGAGTTTCCGTCGCGACGGTTTCCAGGGTGCTGAACCACCCTGAGAATGTCGCGCCCGCCACGAGAGAAAAGATCCAGAAAATCATGGAGCAGGAAGAGTATACGCCGAACTGGTTCGCCCAGGGACTGAATTTCAACAGGACCAAGACGATAGGGCTCCTCATCCCCCAGACGATGAACTCGTCGAATATGGAAATCGCCAACGGCATAGAGGAAGTGGCCAGACAAAAGGGATACATCACGTTTATCTGCAACATGGAAAAAGACGCACAAATTGAAAAAAACTACATTGATCACCTGATTGCCAGAAAAGTGGATGGCCTGATCCTGATGTATTCATCTCTCAATGACGAATACATGGACATCATCAACGAAGAGAAGATACCAACTGTCCTGATCGGTGAGAACGAGAAGAGACAAAACTGGGATTCTGTTATCGTTGACTGCCGGGACGGCGCGGTAAAAATGGTGGCGCACCTGATAGAATGCGGACACAAATCCATAGGCATGCTGTGCGGCAGCGACCCGGAACAGGAATCCAAGGCGATCCTTCAGGGGTACACCAATGTACTCAAAGCCAGCGGGATCAAACTCTCCCCCGACTACATCGTGAACGTGGAAAATACGATTCAGGGCGGGTATATCGGTACGAAGAGGATGATTGAGACAATGACATCTCAGGACAGCGGCATTCCGGGCGACAAGGTAGACGCCATCTTCGCCACCAGCGATGAGATCGCCTATGGCGCTATGGATGCCATCAAGGACAGCGGCCTGAGAATTCCTGAAGATATCGCGGTGGCAGGCTTTGGCAATAATAAGATGTCCAACCTGGTGGAGCCGAAACTGACCACGGTGGACGAACCGTACAGACTGGTGGGGATATACGGCGCCAGAATACTATTCGACCTTATCGAAGAGAAGGCAGCAAAGGGTGACAACAGAAAGAGGCATACGCCTGAACATATCATATTGAAGACGAAAATGCGCATAAGAAAGTCCTGTGGACATAAAGAGAGAATAGGAGAGATGTTCTGATGTTAAAAACAAAGATTCTGGGATTTGAACTGGAAAATCCGCTGGTCATTGCCGCTGGACCATGGAACAGAGACGGAGCCGGCATCAAAGCCTCCATCGAAAGCGGCGCGGGAGCTGTTGTAACGGAGAGTATCGTCAGCGATACGGTCATAGATGCCAGACCGCGTATCGCAGCAGACAGCATGGGCGCGCAGAACATCAGATTGTACAGCGATATACAGATCGAAGGATGGGAACGGGAAATGGCCATTGCCAAGTCCGCCGGCGGAGTGGTGATTGCCAGCGTATCCGGTCATTCTCCTTCAGAGGTATCGTATCTCGCCAGCAAGCTGGAGAAATACGGCGCCGATGGGATAGAACTCAGCGTTTCCAATCCTGCTGTTGAGGCGCTGGAAGTCGTTGCGGCGAATCCGGAGACTTTGTACGAAATGACAAAAGCCGTCGTATCTGCGGTAAAGATACCTGTGGCCGTCAAGCTTTCGCAAAACACCACCAATATTGCGAAAGTAGCAAAAGCCGTGAAAGCGGCCAATGCTTCCGCCGTCACAGCGATCAATACCGTAAGAGGAATCCTTGGCGTAGATGTGGAGACGGCGCAGCCGTCGCTGTCGACCTACGGAGGCATATCCGGAGAGTATATCCGCCCGATGGGACTGGCTTCTGTAGCCACCATAGCGCAGACAGTGGACATACCGATCTGCGGTGTGGGAGGCGTGCATTCAGCGAAAAACGTACTGGAGTATATGATGCTGGGAGCCACCACCGTACAGGTGGGTACGGCGGTCATGCTGGAGGGCCGGCAGATCATAAGCAAGATAATACGAGAATTAGAAGTTTGGGCACAAGATCATAACATTCGCGACCTGACGGAAATAAGGGGAATCGCGCTCAATAATCTCAAATCATTTGAGGAGATGAAATTCCGACCTTCTGTAAACACTGCAAATGGTACAGTTTGCAAGGAAAACTGCAATAAATGCATTGATGTCTGCCTGCACGAGGCCATCACGAGAACAGGCGATATGATCAACGTAGATCGCGGCAAATGTACCGGATGTGGACTGTGTGAATCCGTTTGTCCCGCAAAGAAGTTAAAATTAGGCTGGTAAACAGCCTTTTTTTTATGGAAAAGACTTGTAATTTTCAGAAAATACAAATATAATAATTTTAAAGGTATGTAACTGGTTTCACGACCGATTACCATAATAATATATCATTCATATGAAGGAGGATGAGTTATGTATAAGTGTAGTTTAGAGAGAATGTCCGACAAAATCAAAACTTTTGCTAAGTTCGGCGACGCTGGTCATGGTGGAATCACCAGATACTCACTGTCACCGGAAGCTCATATGGCGAGAGATGAGTTTGTAAGAAGAATGGAAGCGATAGGCGCTAAGATCGAATGCGACGACTGTGCTTGCCTGTACGCTACTCTGGAAGGTTCTGATCCGAATGCTAAGAGAATCGTTATGGGTTCACACTGTGACTCCGTAAAGAACGGCGGAAACTATGACGGTATCGAGGGCGTTATGACTGGAATGGAAGTACTGGAAACAGTAGCAGCAGAGAACATTCCTCATAAGCACCCGCTCACAGCTATGATCTGGACAAACGAAGAAGGCTCCCTGTATCCACCGGCTATGATGGTATCAGGAATCATTTGCTATGATTATCTGCCTGACTATCTGAAGCCAAACTTCAAGTATGAGAACATGATGGCTTCAAAGCCAATGGATAAGTCAGAATTCGCAAACTTCGGTGAAGCTCTGGCAGCATCCAAGTACAAAGGCGACAAGGCTAACAGAATCAGCCCTGACAAGTATTGCGCTATGTTCGAAACTCACCTGGAACAGGGACCTATCCTTGAGGACGCAGGAAATGAGATCGGCGCTGTACAGCTGGTAATGGGTATGTTCAACTACAGAGTAAGATTCCACGGATTCACTGCTCACGCAGGTACATTCCCAATGGCTAAGAGACATGACGCACTGCACGCTGCAGCAGACTTCCTCTGCAAGCTGCATGAGAGATATGATGCTCTGAATAAGGAAATCCTCGAATCAGGCGAAAGCGAATATGAATTCGTATTCACAACTGGTGAAATTTATGTTCACCCTTGCATCCACACCTGCATTCCTGACGAAGCAGAGTTCTCACTGGATGTAAGACACCCTGACCAGAAGATCCTTGACAAGTGCATGGCTATTCTGCAGGAGATGGCTGGAGAAATGTATCAGCAGTGCACATGTGATGTAGAAGAACAGTGGAAGAGAGATCCAGTTCCATTCGATTCAAGACTGATCGGATTTGTTGAAGAATCAATGGAAGAAATGGGAGCTAAGTGGCAGAAGATCCTGTCCGGAGCCGGACACGATGCACAGTTCTGCGCATACATGATCCCAACAACTATGATCTTCTCAAGAACTAAGGATGGTCTGTCACACTGCGAACCTGAACACGTTTCAGATGAAGACTGCACAGCTGCTGCTACAGCTACACTGAACGCTGTTCTGAAGTGCGACGCTTCACCAGAATTTTAATCACAGCGACTATTAAAGAGCAATAAACAAACTGACGGGAATTCTATTCCCGCCAGTTTGCTATCTGAGGGCGCAGGCTCTTGGAGGGACACCTGTAAAGGAGGAATTAAATTGAGTAAAGTAGTAAAAGCAAAGTACACTGCTGAAGCTGTTAAAGGGTTCACCCACAGAACAGCTTTGGAGGAGGCAGCCAGATGCCTGCTGTGCCACGATGCGCCATGCAGCAAGGGTTGCCCTGCCGGAACTGATCCTGCTAAATTCATAAGATCAATAAGATTCAGAAACGTAAAAGGTGCCGCTGAAACGATTAGAGAGAACAATATTCTTGGCGGAACCTGCGCAAGAGTATGCCCTTATGACAATCTTTGTGAAGAAGCATGTTCAAGATGCGGTATAGACAGGCCAATCGAAATTGGTAAGTTACAGAGATACGCTATAGAACAGGAAAAACTGTTCAAGATGAAGACGCTTAAGGCTCCGGCTAAGAAAAAGGCAGCCAAGGTAGCATGCGTAGGAGCAGGCCCTGCTTCACTGGCATGCGCGGCAGAACTGGCAAAGGCCGGATACAAAGTAACGATCTTCGAAAGAGAAGCCAAGGCAGGCGGAGTCCTGACTTATGGCATCACTCCATCAAGACTTCCTCAGGCTGTAGTTGATCACGATATCGCTCAGGTCAAGGGACTTGGCGTTAAATTCGTATTCAATACAGAAGCAAAGGCCGAAGATCTGGAAGATTTCGACGCAGTATTCGTTGGCGCAGGTCTCTGGAGCCCGGCTCTGGATCAGCACAACTTCAAGGGCGCTGATCTGAAGGGCGTATATTCGGCGATAGACTTCCTGAAAGAAGCAAGAACCAAGAAAAAAGACTTCTATCCTGGAAAGAGAGTAATCGTAGTCGGCGGCGGCAACGTTGCCGTGGACTGTGCCGTAACTGCTAAACTGTTAGGCGCTGAAGATGTAAGGATCCTCTACAGAAGGACCATCGAGGAAGCACCTGCCAACATGAATGAATTCAAGTATGCCCTTTCACTGGGTATAGGAATCACCACAGGATTATATCCTGTAGCTGCAAAGGGCACAAAGACTCTTCTGAAGAGTGTCGAAGCGGCAGGATTCTACGACAAGAAAGCCAAGGCTGAATTTGGCGCTGATACGCTGGTATTCGCAACAGGCCAGGCTCCTGAAGACATGAGCAAGATCGCTGATCTTGATCTTGATCACAAAGGACGCATCAAAGTCAAGAAGGGCGGCAAAGCCGGAGATAAGTTCTTTGCCGGCGGCGATATCGTAAACGGCGGAAAGACAGTCGTTGAAGCAGTAGCTGAAGGTAAAGAAGCTGCAGCATCTATGATTGCTTATCTGGAAAAGAAAGGAGTGAAATAGAATGGCAGTTAAGAAAGATTTATCATTAAAATATCTGGGTGTTGATTGTCTGAATCCGTTCTTCCTTTCATCATCACCGGTAGGCGGTAATTATGACATGGTTGCCAAGTGCTATGAAGAAGGATGGGGCGGCTGTTTCTTCAAGACAGTCGGTATTTTCGTAGCAGACGAGTGTTCGCCAAGATTTGACCAGACAAACAAGGAAGGTCTTCCTTGGGTCGGATTTAAGAACATGGAACAGATATCCGATAAACCTACAGAAGTAAACTTCGAGTATATGTACAGGCTGATCAGAGATTATCCTGAACATATTACAGTAGCATCCATCATGGGTTCATCCGTTGATGAATGGAAGAAGCTGGCGAAGATGGCTGACGAAGCCGGCGCCAAGATCATCGAGGGTAACTTCTCTTGTCCTCAGATGACTTCACACGACATGGGATCCGACGTAGGAACCAACAACGAACTGGTAGAGTCCTATTCAAGGGCAGTATCAGAGACTGTTCCTCACATTCCGTTCGTAGCCAAGATGACCCCGAACTGCAAGAACATGGAAGAACACGCCAGAGCCGCCATCAAGGGCGGAGCTGCCGCGGTATCAGCCATCAACACGATCAAGTCCATCACGAACATAGACTTCGAAAACAACACGGGTATGCCTGTCGTTGATGGCAAATCATCCATTTCCGGTTACTCCGGAGCGGCTGTTAAACCGATCGCTCTGAGATTCTGCGCACAGGTGCTGCAGGATGAAGAGATTCATAAGATGGTCAAGGCCGGCAAGTGGGACTTCGGTTACGGTCATGAAATGTCCGGTATCGGCGGCATCGAAACTTGGAGAGACGTAGCTGAATTCCTGGCAATAGGCTGCAGAAATATTCAGGTAACGACAGCGATCATGCAGTACGGTTACAGAATCGTTGAAGATATGGCTTCCGGTCTCATGCACTTCATGGATGAGAAGGGTTACAATCACCTTGACGAATTCATCGGAAGCGCGCTTCCTAACCTGATTCCTGCAGAAGAGCTGAACAGAGACTACAAGGTTCTGCCTCAGTTTGATGACAAGAAGTGCATCGGATGCGGCAGATGCTACATCTCCTGCTATGATGCGGCGCATCAGGCGATCGACTGGAACGAGAAGAAGAGAAGACCTGAACTGAATGATAACTGCGTTGGATGCCACCTCTGCTTGAATGTATGTCCTGTACAGGGATGCATCACTCCGGGCGAGATTAAGTGGAAGGTACGTGACAAGGATGGCAATGCCGTTCGTGAAGCGAAGGATCCAACCCACATCAAGTTCAAGAAGGACGCCAGAAAAGACAAGAAATTAGCGCTGAAAGAAATGTATGATTAAAACTACACTTTCGTATATAATGGCTAGCCGCGGTGCTGCAGGGAAACCTGCAGCATTGCGGTTTTTTGTTTGCGTTTTTGCATTATTTTATACGCTTGTCATAGCCCGCCGCGAAATTCATGGTATAATTGACATATATTTGACGAGGTAGAGCGTGAATACAGTCGATATCATTATCAAAAAAAGAAACGGCGTGAAACTCGCGCCGGAAGAAATAAAATACATGGTTGAAGGATATACGGCCGGAAATATTCCCGACTATCAGATGTCGGCATTTCTGATGGCTGTATATTTTAGCGGAATGGATCGTGAGGAAACGGTATCCCTTACGGAATACATGCGCGTTTCCGGTGATGTCGTTGATTTATCAAGGATCAAAGGCATCAAGGTTGACAAACACAGCACCGGAGGAGTAGGAGACAAAACCACCCTGGTCGTCGGCCCTTTGGCTGCGGCATGCGGTGTGCCGGTAGCCAAGATGAGCGGCAGAGGACTGGGGTTCACAGGCGGGACCATAGACAAACTGGAATCGATACCGGGTTTTCAGACCGCGGTAGAAGAATGTGAATTTATTAACCAGGTCAACGAGAGAGGGATCGCCGTAATCGGTCAGACCGGACACATTGCTCCGGCCGACAAAAAAATCTACGCGCTGCGGGATGTTACGGGGACGGTAGAAAATCTCAGCCTCATCACATCCAGTATCATGAGCAAGAAACTGGCAGCCGGATCAGACGCCATACTTCTGGACGTAAAGTGCGGAAGCGGCGCTTTCATGAAGACGGTAGAGGAAGCCGAGAAACTGGGAAGGCTTATGGTCGACATCGGAAACGACAGCGGGAAGAAGACCATGGCCGTCATTTCCGATATGGAACAGCCTCTTGGCAGAGCTGTCGGCAACTCGCTGGAAGTGTCGGAAGCGATTGATGTGCTTCAGGGCAGAGGACCTGCAGACATTACAGAACTGTCCGTTCAGCTTGCCGGCATGATGATTTACTTAAGCGGGCTTGCCGGAAACATCGCAGAAGGCGTGGAAAAGGCAGCAGCAGCTCTGCAAAGCGGCAGAGGTCTTGAGAAATTCCGAAGCTTCGTGGAAGGACAGGGAGGAGATCCGGAAATAACACGCAGCAGAGAGCTTTTGCCTCAGGCCGCGCACAGCATGGAAGTAAAGGCGGAGAGAGACGGATTTATCACGACTCTGGACGCGATGAAAATCGGTCTCGCCTCACAGCATACAGGGGCAGGCAGACAAAGAAAAGAAGATCAGGTTGATCTTTCAGCGGGGATCGTCCTGCATCAAAAGCTTGGAGACAGTGTCAGCCGCGGAGACGTATTATGCGTTTTATACGGAAATGACCAGACGAAATTGAGGCTGGCGGCTGAGGAAGCGCTCGCTGCTTTTGAGATAGGGGACAACGCTCCTGAGAAACGAAAACTTATCATAAAGACAATAGGAGACGAATAAGCATGAAGATTCAATTTTGCGGAGCTACGACCGGCGTCACCGGATCGTGCCATTTGATCACGACTGAGAATCACAAGGTGCTCCTGGACTGCGGACAGTTTCAGGGAGGCAAAGCGCAGGATGAGTTGAACTATGAACCATTCCCGTTTGACCCGGCGGAGATCGAGTACGTGATCGTAAGCCACGCCCACATCGACCACTGCGGCAGGATTCCGCTGCTCGTCAAGAGAGGCTTCAAAGGCAGTATTTACTGCACAGACGCTACCGCAGACCTTCTGGAGATCATGCTCAAGGACAGCGGTCATATACATGAGCAGGAAGCCGAATGGAAAAACCGAAAGAACGAGAGAGCAGGAAGACCTCTCGTGGAGCCTTTGTATACGGAGCTTGAAGCGGAAGAATCGCTGAAATACGTCAAGCCGGTTCTGTATGATCAGCTGATCGAACTCAACGAAGAGATGCGAGTCGTCTTTAATGATGCCGGTCACATTCTGGGATCGGGAGAAGTGGAGCTGTGGGTAGAAGAAAACGAAAACGTATCCAAGATCGTATTTTCAGGGGACCTTGGCGTGATGGAGCGGCCGATTCTCAGAAACCCTACCATCATCAAGAAGGCGGATTATGTCATTATGGAGACGACCTACGGCAACAGGCTTCACCCGGAGAACTCCATGGATGTCAACAATCTCATTAATATCATTTGTGAGACAGCCAAGCGGGGCGGCAATACAGTCATCCCTTCCTTCGCCGTCGGCAGAACACAGGAACTGATATTTGAGTTAAACAAAATCTACGACAATACCAAAGATCCGCGTCAAAAAGAACTGGAGAATGTGAATGTGTACATAGACAGCCCGATGGCAAACGCTGCCACGGAGGTCTTTAAGAAAAACGCTCAGGTCTTTGACGATGAGACAAAGGACTATATCAGCAGGGGAGACAATCCGCTGGAATTCAAGAATCTGAAGTTTACCAGATCCACCGAGGAATCTCAGTGGCTGAACATAGATAAAGACCCGAAGGTAATCATATCCGCCAGCGGGATGTGCGAAGCGGGCAGAATCAGACATCATCTGAAACATAACCTTTGGGATGCCAGAAACAGCATCGTGTTTGTGGGATATCAGGCAGAAGGCACCCTCGGCAGAACGCTCTTAGAAGGAGCGGAGGAAGTCACGCTGTTTGGTGAGAAGATTCAGGTCAATGCCAAGATCCACAACCTTGAGGGCTTTTCGGGGCACGCAGACAGAGACGGGCTTCTGGCCTGGTTAAAGGGTTTCCAGAAAGTGCCTAAGCAGATTTTCCTGGTACATGGAGAACCGGACGCCAAACTGGATTTCGCTAGAACAGTAAAAGAAACACTGGGTTATGACTGCATTCCGGTCAATGCCAATGCGGAATACGAACTGGAAAATGCCGGCGGTACCGTCGTCAATATGAAGGAAGCTATGGCTGAGGCGGTAGATGAGAAAACAGTCAACGAGGCCAGAGAGAACCTGTTCAACGTCAGGAGAAGGCTGGAAGACATCATCTACAACACGAACCTCAGCGTTGACCAGAATACGGATCCGGAGAAACTGGCAAGGATCAATAATATCATACTGGAACTGGAAAAATCAGCGATCAATCTCGGCGCGACGATTGTCGACAATGGTGGAGATGACGGCATAGAGATCACCAAAGAAGAGATGGACGCCATTAAAGAAGAGCAGCGACATAAGAAATAACGGCAACTCAGCAAGATTGTTTATCATATATGCCACAAATGTTTCGCAATTGAGAAAATAAGTGCAATTGTTTGACACAAATGTGGTAAAATGATACCGGGAGGTTGAAAATGTCTCAACTAGATGGTATCAAGACAAGTGTACAGCAGGTTGCGGAAGCGATTGCGATCGCGCTGGGCGTTGAGGTAGAAATCGTCGACGATAAGCTCACGATCATCGGAGGTACAGGCGTATATACTGACAGACTCGGATATAAGGAAGAACGCGGAGATCTGGATGGGAATTATCTCTACGCCAGAGTGCTCAGAACCGGCGTTACCCAGTATGTAGCTGACGCCTATGCTGATGAGGATTATGATGAACGCGGCGTAGGCGATACGGTATTCGGAGAAAGAGCCGAAATATGTACGCCGATCATATGTAAGGGCAAGACCATTGGGATCATAGGAATGATCGCGTTTACTGATGAGCAGATGCAGATTCTGGCGGACACGAACAGAAACATGATCGGCTTCGTTGAGAGAATGGCGGATCTTCTGGCGGCTAAATCCGAGCAGCAGGAAACCCTTGAAAACGTTGAAGTTTCGAGAGACGAGATGTCTACCGTGCTGGAAACAGCTCATGAAGGTATCTTCGCTCTGGATCAGAAGGGATATGTCAAACACTGCAACAACAGAGCGGCGATTCTGTTCGGCACCACGAAACGTGACCTTATAGGGAAACATATCAGCAAGCTCATGCCCGGAAGTCCGGCGATCAAGGTCCTGGAAACGGGAAGAGGATATACAGAAAACGAAGAGATTTTTAAGGGCGAAGACAAGCACCACCACTTCATCGTCACCGCCAAACCGTATACCAACGGTGACGAAGTACAGGGCATCGTGGTTTCCTTCAGAGATATCGAGGAAGCCCAGAAGCTCGTATATAACTTCAGCAACAGAACAATCAAAAATACCGTCGATGACATTATCGGCACCAGCAAAAAAATCATGACGGCCAAGAGGCAGGCGCTGATGATCGCGAAGGGCAATTCCACGGTTCTGATCACAGGTGAGAGCGGAACCGGCAAGGAAATGTTTGCAAAGGCGATTCATTACGCCAGCAAGAGAGCGGAAGGACCGTTCGTAACCGTAAACTGCGGAGCGATTCCGGAAAATCTTCTGGAAAGTGAGCTGTTCGGCTATGAAAAGGGCGCCTTCACCGGAGCCAGTGAAAAGGGAAAAGCCGGCAAGTTCGAACAGGCAGACGGCGGAACGATATTCCTGGACGAAATCGGCGATATGCCTTTGCATCTGCAGGTAAAGATACTTCACGTCCTGCAGAATATGAGATTCGAAAGAGTCGGAGGCAATAAGGAAACCATCGTCGATGTCAGGGTTATCGCAGCCACCAATAAAGACCTGGAGATCCTGATCAAAGAAGGCAAATTCCGTGAGGACCTGTATTACAGGCTCAGCGTTATCCCGCTCAGCATTCCGCCGCTTAGAGAAAGGCGCGATGACATCAGGCTTTTGATGTACCACTTCCTCAAGAAGTACAACACTTTCATGAACAGAAAGATCAGCGGATTTACGCCTGAGGTCGAGGAACTGTACATCAATCATGATTGGATGGGCAATGTCAGAGAACTGGAGAATGCCGTAGAATACGGCACGAATATGGCGTTCGGAAACATGATCACCATGGACGACGTTCCCGCCCGCATACTCAAGCAGGAGGAAGAAGTCGTCAAATTCAAGAATCTTGACAGGACTTTGGCAGAACAGGTGAAGCTCTACGAAAAGGAGATCATCACCAGAAAACTCAAACAGCATAACGGCGTCAAAGACGTGGTGGCCAGAGAGCTGGGCCTGTCCAGAGCAACACTGTATAGAAAGCTTTCAGAGCTTGATATAAATTAGTAAGTCTATTAATTTAAATCATCTTAATTACAAGGAGGAACAATCATGTCATTAAGAGAAGCATTACCAAAAATTACAACTCCACTGCCAGGCCCTAAGGCTGCAGCTATTATCGAGAGAAGAAAGGCAGCAGTACCTTCCGCAATCGGAACTGCATACAAAGCAGTAATCGAAAGAGGCGAAGGCGCTATGTTTGAAGACGTTGACGGAAACATCTTCCTCGACTGGATTGCAGGCGTGGGCGTACTCAACATTGGATACTCACATCCTGAACTGATCGCAGCAGTTAAGGAACAGGCTGACAAGTATTTCCATTCAATGTTCAACATCACAACTCATGAGCCATATGTAAAGCTGGCTGAAGAGTTCTCAAGAATCGCTCCAGTTAAGGGCGACCACAAGAAGGCATTCTTCGTATGCTCTGGTTCAGAAGCAGACGAAAACGCTGTAAAGGTAGCAAGAAATTACACTGGCAGACCTAATATCATCGTATTCACAGGCGCATTCCACGGCAGAACTTCCCTGACAATGACAATGACAGCTAAGAAGGCATATGCAGTTGGCATGGGTCCTTTCCCTGATGGTATCTACAGAGCAGAGTTCCCTAACCTCTACAGAGCACCTGGTCACATGACTGAAGAAGAAGCTATCCAGTACTACATCGGCAAACTGGAAGAAGTATTCATCGAAGCTACTCCATATGATTCATGCGCAGCTATCCTGTTCGAGCCAGTACAGGGCGAAGGCGGATTCATTCCTGCTCCACTGGAATGGGTAAAGGCTGTTAGAAAGATCTGTGACGAGCACGGCATCATGATGGTATGTGACGAAGTACAGTGCGGCTGGGCAAGATCCGGTAAGATGTTTGCTTCAGAATACTACAAAGAAGCAGGCTGCGCTCCTGATATCATGACTACAGCTAAGTCAATCGCTGGTGGTATTCCACTTTCCGCTATCGTTGCTAGAGACGAAGTTATGGAAGGCGTTCACCCAGGAACTATCGGTGGTACTTATGGAGCAAACGCTCTGGCAGCAGTTTCAGCTCTTAAGGTTATCGAAGTTATGGAAAGAGACGATTATCCTGCAAAGGCTCTGCACATTGCTGACGTTCTCGGAAACGGCTTCAGAGAAATGCAGAAGAAGTACCCTTGCATCGGCGATGTAAGAGGAACAGGCGCTATGATGGGTATCGAATTCGTTAAGGATCCTGAAACTAAGGAACCTAATGCAGAACTCGTTGGCAAGATCATCCAGAACGCGATGAACAAGGGCCTCATGCTGGAAGGAGCTGGTACTTACAACAACGTTATCAGAATCCTGTCACCTCTGTGCGTAACTGACGAGCAGATGAAGGCTGGACTGGAAATCTTCGAATCAGCTCTGGCAGAAGAGTGCGGTTGCTAAGTACTCATCTATTCTGACACTGAGCAGAAGACCATAACAAGTCAACTGAAGGAGGCGTCGCGTGAAGCGCGATGCCTCTTTTTTTATCTGTTTCGTCTGTTATTTCGTCTGTTTTCTTGGTTTCACGCTGAAGAACATGCGGCTGCGGCGTTATTGAGCCGGCATGGCTGCGCGTTATGTACTGGTCAAGTAAAATTGTAATAGAGTAACTCATTTTATGCTACTTTTG
>JAUMVD010000017.1 GCA_030530285.1 Bacillota bacterium
AGTATCTCTCATTTTTTATCTATTTCTGTAACATATGTCCTATCACATTACACAACGCAGCCGGGCTGTGTTATAATCGTCCCATGAAAATATTAGCAATCGGTGATACACACGGCAAACTGAACAAAGTCAGAGATGTCTGGCACAAGCTGAAGGACATCGATCTCATCATCCACACGGGGGATTATTTCCACGACGCCGCCGCGTTGAAAGAGGAATTTCACGTCCCCGTCATCGCGGTGAGAGGCAACTGCGACGGAGGCGGCCGGCAGGATTATGAGCTGGTGGAAACGGACTGCGGCAGGATCCTTCTCACCCACGGTCACAGTTTCGGCGTAGATTATTCTCTCGATAACCTGAAATACTTCGCCATGGAAAACGACTGCATCGCAGCCGTATACGGCCACACCCACAGGGCTTTTCTCACGGAGGATGACGGCATCTATTTCATCAATCCCGGAAGTCTGAGCCAGCCCCGTGACAACAGCGGCGGGTCCTACGCCATCATCAGAACGGATGACGACGGCATCCATGCCTCCGTGGTATATTACGACACGGTCTTCGGCGGCAATAAAAAATCCGGAGGATCCGGATTTATAAAAAACATATTAAACTATTCAGACCGCCTGTGATGTTACAGAATCAGCGTCTTGACGATGATCGCGATAAACACCAAAATAAACAGAACGTCTTCAATGAGCAGTACGATCTTCAGTATTGCTCTTATTTTTTCTGAGAGCGAGCCTCGCAGCTGGCTTCCCACATTCGTCATGAATCTCAGCAATACGAACAGTACTACCAGACCAAAAACTAATGCTGTAAAAAGAATTGTCATATCCTAAACCTTTCAGTACTTTCTTATCTCACTAGAACATATTACCAAAAAATCTCTCTTCATTCAAGATGAAATACTGGTATCCGCGTTCAAATACACCGACGCAGCGGTGGCAATGAGCTTTCCGGTGGTTTTGCTGCAGGCTTCTGCGGTCAATTGGGTGAGTCTGCGCCCGGTGGATGTGGCCTTGGCCGTTACCACCAGCGTATCTCCCACGGAAGCAGGTCTGACGTATTTCACGTCCAGACTGATGGTCGGCGCGAAATTCTCTCTGGCATAGAATCTCGCCAGAGCTGCGATGGTCAGATCAAAGGCTGAGCAGATGATCCCGCCATGGAGCTTGCCCACTCTGTTGGCCTGCCAGGCCTGAACCGGAAATTCGAAGGTCAGGGTTTTGTCCGCATAGGAGCCGTAGCCGTCGCTGGCCTTCATCAGACCGTTCAGGGTGTCCTTCTGGAGGACGTTATTCTCGTACATGGTCTTTTGGATATGCGCGTCCAGCGCCCGCTGGCCTGTCAGGCCTTTGCCGTAGTACGCTTTCTTCTCTTCCTCCGGCACCATGTTGCCGCCGGTCGCCCATATGATGTGGATGTCGTTCTCGCCGCCGTGAACATACCTGAGTCCCTCAAAGGCCGCGCAGGCCGAAGGCTCTACGAAGATATCCTCGGTATCCTTCAGCAGGCTCAGATACGGATACAGCTTGGAATCGTCCACGGTAAAACAGCCGTCAAGACGCGTCGTCATGGCTTCAGAAACCAGCTTGGACGGTCTTCCCACCGCCAGACCGTCGGCTTCCGTCCTGCCGTCGATGCCGATGTCGCCTACGGCGATTTTGTTATGCAGTCCCGTGAACAGTCCCAGGGTCATGCAAGGCGCGTGTGTCGGCTCGGCGAAGTAGCATCTGGCGTTATCGCCGAAGTACTCTCTGATTCCGTAGGTGACGCCTCCCGGCGCTCCCCCTACTCCGCATGGGATGTAAACGTAGAGCTTATGATTTTCATCGATGATGATGCCCTGCTGATCCAGATAGGCCTTGAGCCTTTTGCCCGCTACCGAGTAGCCGGCAAACAGATCCAGGGAATTCTCATCGTCCACAAAGTGACACATCGGGTCCGCTTCCGCCTCCCGCCTTCCCTGGGCTACGGCCGCTTCATAATCATCCGGATATTCCACTACGGTGACGCCTTTGGATCGGAGCATGTCCTTCTTCCACTGGCGGGCGTCCGCCGACATGTGCACGGTGACCTGAAATCCGATGGTGGCGCTGATGATGCCGATGCTGAGCCCCAGATTGCCCGTGGATCCTACCGCCACTTTATACTGCGAGAAAAACTCCCGGAATCTGTCGTCCGCCAGAACGGAGTAATCGTCCTCCCAGGTGAGCATCCCCGCATCCACCGCCAGGGTCTCCGCCAGCTTCAGCACTTCGTAGATCCCGCCTCTGGCCTTCACCGATCCGGATATCGGAAGGTGGCTGTCCATCTTCAGAAACAGTCTGCCGGCAGAATCCAGGCCTTTGGCCGCCAGAGCCTTTTGCATTTCGGGGATTTCTCTTAGCGGGGATTCGATGATGCCGTCTCCCGTCTCCGGAAATACCCTCCTGATGAATGGCGCGAATCTGGCCAGTCTGGCCTCCGCGTCGTCAATATCTACGATCTGATCGCCTGCTCCGCCAACTGCGGGATTTTCCCAGAATACTTCCTTGCAGGCCGCTATATCTCTTAACTCCATATCGTTTGTTCCTTTCGTCATATCAATACTCCACTACATGATACAATACCCCGCCGCAAAACGCAAAAAGAAACCCTCTCCGCGCCGCAGGCCTTTGCTCCTGACAGTTGAGAAAACCCGCCGGATGTGATAAGGTATAGGTGTAAAAAGACAAAGGACTGGGGGTTCATTATGAATCATATCAAAGACTTTTTTTATAACAAGAGCGATGTGATCATCGTTTTGATCATCCTGATCGCCGCGGGTCTGCTGATCTATAACAGGATCGGCATCATTATGGATTATCCGCAGCAGGCAGCGGACACCACCAAGGCGCAGGTCGAAGAAAACATAGATGAATAAGGAGGTTACAGAATGGCTTTAGTTACATCAAAGGAAATGTTTGCAAAGGCTCTGAACAGCGATTACGCAGTAGGCGCGTTCAATGTCAACAACATGGAGATCATACAGGGAATCGTCGAAGCGGCGCAGCAGGAGAACGCTCCTCTCATCCTTCAGGTTTCCGCCGGCGCGAGAAAGTACGCGAAACCTGCTTATCTGACGAAACTGGTAGAAGCAGCGATCATCGACACCGGTGTTGACATCTGCCTTCACTTAGATCACGGCGAAGACTTCGATATCTGTAAGAAGTGCGTTGATGACGGGTTCACTTCCGTCATGATCGACGGATCGAAGCACCCGTTCGAAGAAAACATCAAGATGACCAAGGAAGTTGTAGAATACGCTCACGCTCACGGCGTTGTCGTCGAAGCGGAGCTGGGCAAGCTGGCCGGCATCGAAGACGCGGTCAACGTCGCTGCCAGAGACGCCACCTTCACCGTTCCGGAAGAAGCGGCGGAATTCGTAGCCAAGACAGGCGTTGATTCCCTGGCGGTTGCCATCGGCACCAGCCACGGCGCATATAAATTCAAGGGTGAACCGAAGCTGGATTTCGAAAGACTCAAGGCGATCCACGCGCTGATTCCTGAAACGCCGCTGGTACTTCACGGCGCTTCCACCGTTCTCCCTGAGTTCGTTGCCAAGTGCAATGAATACGGCGGAGACATCCCGGGCGCGCAGGGCGTTCCGGAAGAAATGATCAGAGAAGCCGCCAAGCACGGCGTCTGCAAGGTCAACATCGATACCGACCTGCGTCTGGCCATGACGGCTGAGGTTCGTAAGTATCTGGCGGAACATCCGGCGGACTTCGACCCTCGTAAATATCTGGGACCTGCCAGAGAAGCCATCCGCGACATGGTAGCCCACAAGATCAAGAATGTTCTGGGCGCGTCAAACAAGAGATAAACCGCAATCGAATGAAAAAACGACATGAAAAAATGTGTCAATGGGAACCGTTCTCATTGACACATTTTTGATTGTCTTTATTGTCTTTAGTTTGTCCTGATCCAGCCTGCTTATCTGGCCGCTTCGATCATGCTGGCCTTCAGTCTGAAGAGTTTATCTGACAGGTCTACGTAGTATGTCTGCGGATTTTCGAATCTCTTCATTTCATCCCACATGAGTTCCAGCTGTTCCTTGCAGTATTTCTTGATGTCGTCGAGAGCCGGCAGCTCGTAAACGCATTCGCCGTTCTTAAAGATCTGCTCTCTCAGGTTCTTCGCGTAGAAGTTGGTGATGGTCTTTCTCTTCCATACTGCGTTCGGGTCGAAGATCTCGATTTCCTCTCCTGCCGGTGCCGGTTCTTCATCCAGCGCGATGATGTCGACCAGAGCTCTGTCCGTATCCTTATCGAAGAGTCTCCAGATGGTCTTGAAACCAGGGTTGGTGATCTTCTCAACGTTTTCGCTGATCTTGATCTTAGGAATCATTTCCCCGTCCTTTTCCAGCGCCGCCAGCTTATATACGCCGCCGAATACCGGTTCTGACTTGGCGGTGATCAGTCTCTCGCCTACGCCGAAGGAATCGATGCAGGCGCCTTCTTTGAGGACGTCTCGGATAATGTACTCATCCAGGGAGTTGGAGATGACAATCTTACAGTCCTCCAGGCCCGCTTCATCCAGCATCTTTCTGGCGTTTCTCGTGAGGTACGTGATGTCGCCGCTGTCGATTCGGATGCCTTTGTTCGGCGGATCCAGTTCCTTGAACACCTTGATGGCTGCCGGTACGCCTGACTTCAGGACATTGTAGGTGTCAACCAGAAGCGTAGCGTTGGTAGGATAAATCTTCGTGTATGCCTTAAATGCTTCGTATTCGTTATCAAACATCTGCACCCAGCTGTGGGCCATGGTGCCCAGCGCAGGGGTGTGGAAGTTCTCATCCGCGATGGTGCAGGCTGTTCCCGCGCATCCTCCGATGTAGGAAGCTCTGGCGCCGTAAATGGCTGCCGTGGTGCTGTGGGACCTTCTGGTCCCGAATTCCATGATCGGTCTGCCTTCAGCGGCTCTGACGATCCTACTGGCCTTCGTCGCAATCAGGCTCTGGTGGTTGACAAGCAGGAGGATCATCGTCTCAACGAACTGGGCCTGCATCACCGGTCCTCTGACCGTGATGATCGGCTCATGAGGGAAGATCGGTGTTCCTTCCGGAACCGCCCAGACATCGCATGAGAATTTGAAGTTCTTAAGGTACTCCAGGAATCTCTCACTGAAGATTTTCTTGCCGCGGAGATACTCTATATCTTCGTCTGTGAATTTCAAATCACTAAGGTAATGTACGACCTGTTCCAAACCTGCCATGATCGCATAACCGCCGTCATCAGGAATTTTCCTGAAGAACATATCGAAATAAGCGATCTCATCTTTCATGTCAGCTTCAAAATATCCGTTCGCCATGGTCAGCTCGTAGAAGTCTGTCAACATGGTCAAATTGATTTTTTCTATCATTTCTGATCTCCTTTTCGCGTTTCGCGATTCATAACACGCGCGCCCGTTTTGAGTGCACCTGGTAATTATAACAATTTCTTAAGAAACTGTCCAGTATAGGAGCCTTTGACCGCCGCCACCTCCTCCGGTGTTCCTTCGGCGATGACCGTCCCGCCGCGGAATCCTCCGTCCGGTCCCAGGTCGATGATATGATCCGCGCACTTGATCACGTCCAGGTTGTGTTCGATGACGACCACCGTGTTGCCCGCGTCCACCAGCTGGTTCAGCATGCTCAGCAGTTTCTCTACATCTGCGAAGTGCAGACCGGTGGTTGGCTCATCCAGAATATATAATGTCTTGCCGGTGCTCTTCTTCGAAAGCTCCGTGGCCAGTTTGATTCTCTGGGCTTCTCCTCCTGACAGCTGGGTGCTTGGCTGCCCCAGCTTGATATATCCCAGACCCACGTCTTCCAGCGTCTGCAGCTGCCGCTTGATGGTCGGGTGGTTCTTAAAGAACTCCAGCGCCTCGCTGACGTTCATATCCAGCACGTCGAAGATGCTCTTGCCCTTGTATTTGACTTCCAGTGTTTCCCGGTTATATCTCTTGCCTTTGCAGACTTCGCACGGCACATACACATCCGGCAGGAACAGCATCTCGATCTTCTTGATGCCGTCGCCGTTGCACGCTTCGCATCTGCCGCCCTTGACGTTAAAGCTGAAACGCCCCTTGCCATAGCCCCTCAGCTTCGCCTCCGGAAGCTGGGCGAAAAGGTCCCGGATATGGGTGAACACACCGGTATAGGTCGCCGGATTGGATCGCGGCGTCTTGCCGATAGGCTGCTGATCGATGGCGATGATCTTATCGATATTCTGCAGTCCGGTGATGGACTTATGCTTGCCCGGTCTGTCCTTTGATTTATACATCTTAGCCGCCACGGCCTTATACAGGATCTCGTTGATCAGGCTGCTTTTGCCCGAGCCGGATACGCCGGTGACGCAGATGAATTTGCCCACCGGGAATTTCACGTCGATTTTTTTGAGGTTGTTTTCCTCGGCACCCTTGATGGTGATGTATTTGCCGCTGCCCTTTCGTCTGGCTGCGGGGATCTCGATTTTTTTCTTGCCGCTCAAATACTGGCCCGTGATGGACCGCTCACACGCCTTGATATCTTCTACGGTGCCCTGGGCTACCAGCTCGCCGCCGTTGATGCCCGCGCCTGGTCCGATATCTATGATCTGATCGGCAGCGTACATGGTCTCCTCGTCGTGTTCTACCACGATGAGGGTATTGCCGATCTCCGTCAGCTCTCTCAGGGACCGCAGCAGTTTCTCATTATCTTTCGGGTGCAGTCCTATGCTTGGCTCATCCAGGATGTACGATACGCCCACCAGGCCCGATCCGATCTGGGTCGCCAGCCTGATTCTCTGGGATTCTCCTCCCGAAAGGGTGGCCGCCGCCCTGCTGAGGGTCAGGTAGTCCAGTCCCACGTCAGCCAGAAATCGCAGTCTGCCCCGGATTTCCTTGATCACTTCTTCTGAGATCTTCCTGTGGGTCGGGGAAATCGTCTCCTGCAGCTCATCCAGAAACTCCACCGCTTCCACCACGGACATGTCGCAGAATTCCATGATGTTTTTGCCGCCTACAGTGACCGCCAGCAGTTCCGGTCTGAGCCTTTTGCCCTGACACGCCGGACAAGGGGCAATGTTCATGTACTGCTCGATTTTGTTTTTGATCCATTCCGAGCCGGTTTCCTGATACCGCCTCTCCAGATTCGGGATGATGCCCTCATAGGTATGGCTCCTGTGCTGCACCATGCCCGCTCTGTTGGTATAGTCGTATACCAGTTTCTCATCTCCCGTGCCGTACAAAAGCACATCCTTGAATTTCTTCGGCAGTTTTTTGAACGGCTGCGTCACATCGGCGCCGTATTTATCCGCCAGCGCCCTGATGACCTGCCAGTAGTAACTGGTGAATTCCATAGTGGCAAAGGCATTGCCCAGAGCCTTCTCGATGATGCTCAGGTTCTGATCCGGTATCAGCAGATCCGGGTCGACGCTCTGGATAAATCCCAGGCCTTTGCATTCCGGGCAGGCGCCCAGCGGGTTATTAAAGGAAAACATTCTCGGTTCCAGCTCATCGATGCTGACGCCGTGTTCCGGGCATGCCAGGGACGTGCTGAAGGTCTTCTCCGTTTCCACTCCGTCGGGATCCACAAGCTGTATCTGCACCAGTCCGTTGCCGTTGCTGATGGCCAGTTCACAGGCTTCCGCCAGTCTGCTCTGGACTCCGTCCCGGACCTTGATCCTGTCCACTACGATCTCTATGGTATGTTTGAAATTCTTTTCGAGTTTGATTTCGTCTTCTTCCAGAAGCTTGATCTCGCCGTCCACTCTGGCTCTGGTAAAGCCTTCACGCTTGATCCTGTCCAGGATCTTTTCGTGCTGGCCTTTGCGCTGTCTGATGACGGGCGCCATGACGGTGAGTCTCGTCCCTTCCTCTTCCTGCATCAGGATCTCCACGATCTGATCCACGGACTGGCTGCTGATTTCGCGGCCGCATATCGGACAGTGCGGGATCCCGATCCTGGCGTACATCAGTCTCAGATAGTCATAGATCTCCGTGACGGTGCCCACCGTGGATCTGGGGTTCTGGTTCGTCGTCTTCTGGTCGATGCTGATGGCGGGACTCAGTCCCTCGATGTATTCCACGTTTGGCTTTTCCATCTGTCCCAGAAACTGTCTGGCGTATGATGACAGACTCTCCATGTATTTCCTCTGTCCCTCGGCATAGATCGTATCAAAAGCCAGAGAGGATTTGCCGGACCCCGAAAGCCCCGTGAGAACGATAAACTGATCTCTCGGGATGGTCACGTCCAGACTCTTGAGATTGTTTTCCCGCGCCCCTTTGATTACTATTTCTTTCGCCATTTACATCCTCGCTCTATATTCAAATACCAGGTCACGCAGCTCTGCCGCTCTCTCGAACTGCAGGTCCGCCGCCGCCTGTTTCATTTCCTTTTCCAGCTTGCTTACATAGTCCGCAAGCTCCTTCTTCGTCAGTTCCAACGGTTTCCTGCCGGCCAGGAAGCTGTCGTAACCCTCCATATCCTCGGCCGTCTTGGTGGCCTCGATGACGTCTCTGACGCCTTTGCTCACGCTCCTCGGCGTGATGCCGTGTTTCTCGTTGAATTCGCTCTGTATCCTGCGCCTTCTCTCGGTTTCGTCCATGGCCGAGCGCATGGCTTTGCTGATGCCGTCGCAGTACATGATGACCCTGCTGTCCACGTTTCTCGCCGCCCTGCCGATGGTCTGGATCAGGGATGTTTCCGTACGCAGGAATCCTTCTTTATCCGCATCGAGTATGGCCACCAGCGACACCTCAGGGATGTCCAGCCCTTCCCTTAGCAGATTGATGCCCACCAGCACGTCGAACTCTCCCAGACGCAGATCTCTGATGATTTCCATACGCTCCAGCGTATCGACTTCCGAGTGCAGATATCGCACTCTGATGCCTACCCCCTTCAGGTAGTCCGTCAGACTCTCTGCCATCTTCTTCGTCAGCGTGGTGACGAGAACCCTTTCATTTTTGGCAGCGGTCTTGTTGATTTCTCCGATGAGGTGGTCGATCTGCCCTTCTGACGGATGGGTCTCGATCACCGGATCCAAAAGCCCCGTCGGCCGGATGACCTGCTCCGCGGTGATGCCGCCGCTTTCGTTTCGCTCGTACTCGGCAGGCGTGGCGCTGACGTACAGGATCTGATTCACCAGTGAGTTGAATTCATCGAATTTCAGCGGTCTGTTGTCCAGGGCTGACGGCAGTCTGAATCCGTAGTCCACCAGGGACTGTTTCCTGGCTCTGTCCCCGTTATACATGGCTCTCAGCTGCGGCAGCATGACGTGGGATTCGTCGATCATGATCAGAAAATCGTCCGGAATGTAGTCGATCAGCGTATACGGTCTGCTGCCCGGCTTCAGCCCGATCAGGTGCCGCGAATAATTCTCGATGCCTTTGCATGTGCCCACTTCTCTGAGCATCTCCACATCGTATCTGGTTCGCTGCTCGATTCTCTGGGCCTCGATGAGCTTGCCACGGTCCTTGAACCAGCGGATTCGTTCCTCCAGCTCCTCGTTGATGGTCTGGGCGGCGCGCTCGATTTTATCTGGACTGGTGACGTAATGGGACGCCGGATAGATGGCCACGTGGTTTCTGAGGCCCAGGATCTCCCCGGTGATGGGATTGATCTCCTTGATGCTCTCCACCTCGTCGCCGAACAGTTCGATCCTGACCGCGTTTTCTTCGCCGGCCGGGTGCACGTCTATCGTGTCTCCCCGCACTCTGAAGTCACCGCGCCCGAAGGCGATGTCGTTTCTGGTGTACTGGATGTCTACCAGTTTTCGCAAAAGCTCCTGCCGGTCTTTCTCCATGCCGGGTCTTAGGGATATGACCTGATTTTCGTAGTCCACCGGGCTTCCCAGTCCGTAAATACAAGAAACAGAGGCTACGATGATGACGTCCCTGCGCTCGCTTAACGCGGCGGTGGCGGAGTGGCGCAGTTTCTCGATTTCGTCGTTGATGTCCGAATCCTTCTCGATGTACGTATCCGTAGAAGCGACGTACGCTTCCGGCTGATAATAGTCATAATAGGATACGAAGTACTCTACGGCGTTGTCGGGAAAAAATTCCTTAAACTCTCCGTGGAGCTGAGCGGCAAGGGTCTTATTATGGCTGATGACCAGCGTCGGTTTCTGCACCTTCTCGATGATCTTCGCCATGGTAAAGGTCTTGCCGGATCCGGTGACGCCCATAAGTGTCTGCGCCCGTTGCCCGGACATGATAGCCTCTGATATTTTATTGATTGCCTGGGGTTGATCCCCCATGGGCTCGAATTCTGAATAAACCTTGAAATCCGGCATACTGAAGAGTCCTTTCTGCGTTGGTCTCTTCAGTATACCATATCCTATGCGGAGAAGCAAACAAATGTTCTGTTAGTCCAGTGCTTCTTTCTTGGCGACGGATACCTTCTCGTCGTAGCAGGCGAATACCTTGTTGACTTCCTGTATCGGCTGTCTTCTGGTCACCAGACTCACCGCCGGCACCAGGATGAGGCCGCCCACCATGGCGATCACGCCTGATCTGACGGATGAAGCGAAGATGTAGCTCAGGAATGTTCCCCAGCCTGAGATGTCGATGCCGCCCAGGGAAATGATCATCTGAATGATCATGAGTCCGCAGCCCCAGATGAAGCAGGCGAATACCGAAGCCTTGGATATGCGCTTCCAGTACAGGCCGTAAATATATGGAGCCAGGAATGCTCCCGCCAGCGCGCCCCAGGATACGCCCATCATCTGCGCGATGAAGGTGATCTCAGGATGGCTGTCCTTGATGATGGCGATCACCGCTGAAACGAAGATAAAGAACAGGATGAAGATCCTCATGACGATGACCTTTTTCTTCTCGCTCATGGTCCCGCCGCTGGCCGGATCGATGACGTCCAGGGTGAAGGTGGAACTGGATGTGAGCACCAGGGATGACAGCGTGGACATGGATGCCGAAAGCACCAGCACGATGACGATAGCGATGACCAGTGCCGGAAGCGTAGCCAGCATGGACGGCACGATGGTGTCGAACAGCGGAGTAACGCCGTCGCTCTGATATGCGATCTTGTCCGCGTACAGCCTGCCGAAGCCGCCGAGGAAGTAACATCCTCCCGCCACGATGATGGCGAATACCGTCGATATGATCGTTCCCTTGTGGATATCGTTCTCACTCTTGATGGCATAGAACTTTCCTACCATCTGCGGCAGTCCCCAGGTTCCCAGAGAGGTCAGCAGCACGACGAACAGCAGTGCCAGAGGATCCGGTCCCAGGAATGATGAGAACGCGCCTCCGCTCCAGCCCTCTGTGGAAACTTCCGAAAGCTTTTGGGTGGCGGCTACCAGTCCGCCGTTGGCGTGGAGAACTGCGCCGATTACCGCGCAGATTCCAAACAGCATGATGATGCCCTGGATGAAATCGTTGATGGCCGTGGCCATGTATCCGCCGAATACAACGTAGAATCCGGTCAGTACGGCCATGACGGCGATGACGACCCAGTAAGGGATGTCGAATACCAGTCCAAACAGACTGGACAGGCCGTTATAAAGTGATGAAGTATACGGGATCAGGAAGATGAAGATGATGATCGACGCGATGACCTTCATGGACTGGGATTCGAACCTCTTGCCAAAGAAATCCGGCATGGTCTTGGCGTCCAGATGCTGCGTCATGATCCTGGTTCTCCTGCCCAGAATGTTCCACGCCATGAGGGATCCGATGAAGGCGTTCCCCAGACCGGCCCATGTGGAGGCCAGACCGAAATTCCATCCGAACTGCCCCGCGTACCCGACAAAGATTACCGCGGAGAAATACGACGTTCCGAATGCAAAAGCTGTCATCCACGGTCCGACTGACCTGCCGCCCAAAACGAACCCTTCTACGTTGCGCGCCCTGCTTCTGGTGTGCAGGCCTACGGCGACCATGACTGCGAAGAAGATTATCAGCATGATCGCGCTGATCACTTTAACTACCATTGATTATTCCTCCCTATAACAAATAAATTCGCCCTCAATACAGAGGGCGAATGAGCATTCGCGGTACCACCTCAGTTCACTACCGCGTCACCACGGCAGCCTTTACGGGTACGTCCCTGGGGGATTATACCCTCGTGCTGTAACGGGCACTTCCCGTCACGCCCTACTCACCGCGGCGCAGACGCCTTAGTTTTCAGGGTGCAGCTCCGGGACGTATTCGCTATCAGTAACTACGCGCCTCTCACCAAACGGCAACTCTCTGTTCAGTCTCCTGAAAGTTACTCTTTCCCTTCACAGCCTTTTTGTTGGTATTCAACTAATTATTACGTTGTTTATTATACTCTGACACAAAAAATCCGTCAAGAACTTTTTTCTGTTATTATTTTCACGCTGCTTCCGCGGGTCTTATCCTTGGTCACCACCACCTGTCTGCTGATTTTTTCCTTTAACTCAGCAACGTGGGAAATGATGCCCACGAGCCTGTCGCTTTCGGCCACCCGGCTCAGGGCGCGCATGGCCTGGGACAGGGTATCCTCATCCAAAGAGCCGAATCCCTCGTCCACAAACATGGTGTCCAGTTTGATGCCTCCGGAGGAAGCCTGGATCTCATCGGACAGTCCCAGCGCCAGCGACAGCGACGCCATGAAGGACTCCCCTCCGGAAAGCGTCTCCACGCTTCTCTCGCTGCCGTTATAGTGGTCGATGATGTTCAGGTCCAGGCCTGTCTTGGATTTTTTGTTGGCGGTTTCCCGTCTTCTCTTGAATTCATACTGACCGTCGCTCATGATCCTAAAGCGCAGATTGGCCTTGCTCAGGATCCGGTCAAAATACGCCATCTGGACGTAGGTTTCCAGGGTGATCTTTTCTTTCCCGCTCAGGGTTCCATTGGCAGTATCCGACAGGGTGCTGATGGTCCGGTAGCTGCGTTCCGCCTCCTTCATGCGCCCCTGCAGCGATGCGATGTTCTGTTCGGCTTTGGCATTGATCTCGATTCTGGTGCGCAGCTTTTGCTGTCTGGAAAGGGCCTCCGCTTTATCTGCCGCAGCCGTTTCCAGCCTGGCCTTCTCGGCCTTGATATCGATGTCATTGCCCCGGCTTATAATGTCTTCCAGTTCCTTTTTCCTGCCGGCGAGGCTGCTCTGAAGGCGGACCTTGCTGTCGTAATGCTTCCTGGCGTCTTCATGGGATTTCTCCAGGGCGTCGTCCTCGTCCTTCAGGTTTCGGATGGCGCGCTCCAGGCTCTTCAGGTCGCCATGGGTGAGTTTCGCCTTCTTTTCTTCGGCCTTTTGCTTCAGAGAATCCAGTTTTTCCTTCCAGACGGCCAGCTGCCTGGCGGATTCCGTGACGATCCTGTCGGCCTCTTCATGGTTCTTCTTGTGTTCCGTTAAAGAGGCTTCCTGCTCGGCCAGACGTTTCATATCCGCCCTGGCTTCCGCCAGTTCCTTTTCTTTGACGGCGATTTCTTCCTTTACCTTAACGCTCTGTTCGCGAACGATCTCGGCTGTGATATCACCTTCGAACAGCTTGGCGGCCTCCCGCTTCAGGTTGTCAGCGGCGGTCTGCCGCTTTCCTTCCAGCTCTCCTGCCGCGGCGCTCTTTTGCTGCTGGAGCGAATTGGCCTGTTCCATTTCCCGGCCTTTGCTCTTGAGCTGACTCTCAGAAGGCGCCCCGTCTTTTACGACGGCCAGCTGAGGGTGCTCTGTCGCCCCGCATACAGGGCAAGGCGCGCCGTCATCCAGATTCTCTGCCAGGATTCCCGCCTGGGCGTCCAGGAAAGCTCGGTTTATGGCGGTGTGTTCCGCCGCGATTTGATCGTATGCCTTTCTGGCTTCCAGATATGCTTCTCTGGCCTTCTCGCAGTCCTTTTCCAGGGCTTCACACTCCGCCAGAGCTGCGGATATCTCGTCGATATGGGCTGCTTTCTGCCTCAGCAGCTTCAGTGCCCCTTCCCGCTCTGCCGCTTTGATTCCGGCGTCTTTCAGCGTGGCGATGGTTTGCTCGATTTCCGCTATTTCCGAAAGGCATTTCGTTTTTTCTTTGTTGGCCTTTTCGATTTTGTGTTCTGTTTCCGCCAGCGCCGTATCCGCAGCCTTGAGATCGCCTTTGATGGTTTCCAGTTCCTCGTAGGCCGGCCGCTGGGCCTTCAACTCCGTGATGAGGGCGGTGATTTCCTTTCGTCTCGGTGCCTTTTGCTCTTCGGTTTTCAGGCGCTGCTCGGCGGAGCTGACGTCCTGCGCCGCCTTGACGGAATCCTCGTTGATGGTTTTGAGGGATTCTCTGGCTGCCTCAAATTCCTCCGCCCTGCCGATGCGCTTCTGCAGTTTGCCGATTTTCTCATCGAATCCGGAGATTGTTTTTTCCAGAGTTTTGTCTTCCTCTCTATCATCCTGTAATCGGTCTCTGATCAAGTTGATGACATAGGAGATATTTTCGTTTCCGGCCTCTTCGGGGATCGCGTCCTGAATGTATCCGGCTACGGAAGTCTTCACCTGCTCATACTCCTTCTGGGCTGCGCTCTTTTCCTCCAGCAGGCTGGACTGGATGCGCTCGAATATATTGGTCCCGAAAAGTTTCCGGAAGATTTTCATGCGCTCGTCGGTTCCCGCGGTGAGCAGCTTCATGAAGTCGCCCTGCGAGATCATGGCGATCTGCGCGAACTGATCCCGGTCGATGCCCAGCAGTTCTTTGACTGCGTTGTCCACTTCAGCCGTCTTCGTCAGGGGCTGCCTGCCCGGCGCGTAAAACTCCGCCTTAGCCGGACTGTTGGTGGTTCCCTCGCCTACCTTCTTCGCCCGTTCCTGATCCGGTTTCCTCATGACGGTGTATTCCCGGCCTTTGTGCTCAAAGGTCAGCTTGACTTCCGTCTCAACCGTCGGATCGGCGTATTTGGATCTAAGAGATTTAGGGGATCTCACCTTGCCGCTGGCCTGACCGTACAGCGCGAAGGTGATGGCGTCAAAAATACTGGTTTTGCCCGCTCCGGTGACGCCGGTAATAAGGTACAGACCGTGCTCTCCCAGTTCATCCAGAGACAGCCGGACATTCCCTGCATATGGGCCAAAGGCCGTCATTTCCAGTTTCAAAGGTCTCATGCCATCTCCTCCTTTATCGTCTCGATGATCCTGCCGGCGATCTGCCGCTGCGCCTCGCTCATGGATGCGTTATTCTGTTTCTCGAACAGCTCCTCAAACAGTTCCAGTTCCGACCGCTGCTTGAGCTCCGCCGCGTCCATAACGTCTGTTTCCGTCCGGGTCCGTTTATTGTCGTATCTTAAATTCATCAAATTCGGGTAAGATGACCTAAGCCTTGTGATCGCGTCCGGTATATCGTCCTCGTCCAGCAATGTCACTCTGACATACGCTTCCGTATCCACGGTTTTCAGGAACTCTTCCGACGTCACTTCTTCAAACGTCCCCCGGATATCCGCCCAGTCCCGCATCGGCTTCAGCCGGATTTCCCTGATGGTAAGATCGCACTTGCCGTCGGCCTTTGCTCCCAGCTCCGCTATGGTGACGGATTTCTGATGATGCACCTCCGAGAAGGAATACTTCAGCGGGGTCCCGCAGTATCGGATATTGTTGTTTGGTCCCAGGCTCTGTGGTGCGTGAAGATGCCCCAGAGCAGTATAATCAAAGGCTTCAAACACATCGGCGTCGATGTTGTCCAGTCCTCCGATCATCATGTCTTCTGACTCGCATCGGTCAGCCCCGGTCACAAACTGGTGCGCCACCAGGACATTTCTGGCGTCGGGATTGACCTCCATTTTATCGATGGCGGCGGCCATGGCCTTTGCATAAGTGTCGATGTCATCATCCTTCAGGGCGTGCCTCACCACCGCGGGTTTGATGAACGGCATCAGGTACAGATTCACCTGGCCGTATTCATCCGTCAGCGTGTATTTCGGTGCCTCGCCGCTATATGCCGGCGCGATGTGAACGCCGCTGTCCTCCATCAGCGTCCTGCCAAAGGCCAGACGCTCGGCCGAGTCGTGGTTGCCGCTGGCGATATAGATCTGATTGCCTTTGTCCGCCAGATGACAGAGAAACGCCTCCAGCAGCTCTATGGCTTCAATGGACGGCACGCTCCTGTCGTAAACGTCTCCGGCGATCAGGATCGCGTCGGGCGCTTCGCGTTCTGCGATGTCTTCTATCTTTTGTAATATAAATTTCTGATCGTCGATCATGCTGAAGTCATTGATTTTTTTTCCCAGATGCAGATCTGAAATATGCAAAAGCTTCATATGCTTCACCTCTCTATCGCTTTATGGTTCTATTTTATCATCCGCCGACGGGCTTTGCATTTGTTTCTGTGATTTGAATTTTTTTGTGATTTGCGGCTAAGTAGCCGACAATCGTTGAAATTAACAGGCGCTTAGCCGCGCGCTTTGCCTCATATAGGGAAGATTTTCTTGTGTTTTCCTCCCATCCGCGGCTAAACTAGCCTCAAACCGTTGATCTTAAATATGTTTAGCTGCCAGCGTCTTCTGAACAGGGGACAAAGCGCGGCTAACGCGGCTCTACTTTCAACGGTTGTGAATGATTTAGCCGCAAATCAGCTCTAAAACAATCCTTTTGATGCCTTCATAGTCCAACTGATTGTCAGGCCCTTCCTCTGTGACAATATAATTGTGGCTTTGAAAGATTCCGTTCATATTGTAGTCGACACATTTCTGAACATTGCGCTGAACATAATCCACATTGCTCATCATTCCCTTGTGCTCCCAGTATATGGTGCTGCCGTCAGAAAGGATGATCGTAAAATCAGGGTAATAATGCTTCTGTACCCATTCTCCATTTCTCAGAACATGAAGCGTCAGCTGTCTCTCATAATAGAACTCAATCCCAAGGCTGTAGAGCAGTTCTGCTATGATCATCTCACTTTTAGTCCTGACATATAGCCCGAAGCTTGTTTGAATATTCAGTTGATCTCTTTTGTAGGGATTCTCGGATTGCACGATCTTTTTATCCGCCTTGCCTTCAGGTTTGAATTTGGCATTGGGCCGATATGCTTTGTGGATCCGTGCCATCACTGCATCTTCAGTATCAGGAAGCAATTCGTCCAGTAATTTTTGCTTTACTTCAATATTGTTTCGGATCACTTCAGACATGGCCTGTGCAAAGCGCTTAACCTGGAGCCTCCATATTTTAGCATTCGGCTGTTCTTGTAACGGGTGCTCTTTCTCATCGTCCGGTCCCTTGTAATAGTAATACGCTTTCTTCCGCCTGTGGTCCCATTTGCGGTTGATTCTGCCGGTTGCAGAAGACATTGCGGCCTTCTTGTACCGCTGCAGCCTTCGTTTATCAATCTCTATGCTTTTCTTTAAATACTCTATCATATCTACCCCTTTGGCTGGTTTTTCCATATTTTACCATAAATGGTCCGCACCTTCCAGTATGGGATTGAATTTCTTTCGCTTTCATGCTATAATCGTTTCAGACTTTAAAAGGCTAAAAGGGAGAATAGATTATGTTTGAAAGAGTTAGAAGAAAACATTTTGAAAAGAAAGAAGAGCGAAAGAACTCCTCCAGACATCGCTCTGCGTCTCTGTTTGACAACAGCGCCGCCATACTGTCTGAGAGGAATAAAATCGACAGCGCATTATACGTAGAAAACGACGTCAAGCGCGGATTGCGTAACGCCAACGGCACCGGTGTCGTTGTAGGGCTCACCCATATCGGCGAAGTTATGGGTTATGAAGTGGACGATAAGGGAAATAAGATTCCTTCTGAAGGACGTCTGTTTTATCGGGGATATAATATCGAAGATCTGGTGAGATCCGTTCGCGAGGAAGACCGTTTCGGGTTTGAGGAAACCACCTTCCTGCTGCTGATGGGATCACTTCCGTCAAAGAAAGAACTGGACGAGTTCACGACATTTATCGGAAACCACCGGGATCTGCCATCCGGGTTCGCCCGGGATATGATCCTAACGGCGCCGTCCAATAATATTATGAACAAGCTGGCCCGAAGCGTGCTGGCGCTGTATTGTTATGATGACAATCCGGACGATACGTCCGTGGAGAACGTCCTGCGCCAGTCCATGCGTCTGATCGGCTACTTCCCCGCCATCATATCCTATGCGTACCAGGCGAAGAGCTCGTTTTATGATAACAAGAGTCTGCATCTGCACCCGCCGATCGCGGAGCTCAGCACATCCGAGAACATTCTCAGGATGCTGCGGCCTATGGGCGAGTTTACGGATCTGGAGGCCAAGCTTCTGGATGTGAGCATGATCCTCCACGCCGAGCACGGCGGCGGTAACAATTCGTCCTTCACGACACACCTCATATCCTCAACCGGCACGGATACCTATTCGGCCATCGCTGCCGCGGTAGGCTCTCTGAAGGGCCCGCGTCACGGAGGCGCCAATATCGCCGTCATCAACATGATGAAAGACATCAAAAAACACGTGCCCGATATCGGTAAGACATCCGCCCTCGATGACTACCTCATTAAGATCCTAAAAGGTGAGGCGCATGACCGAAGCGGTCTCGTCTATGGTGTGGGACACGCGATTTATACGAAATCTGATCCGAGAGCGCAGATCCTCAAGTCCATGGCCAAGAAACTGGCGGAGAAGAAGGATCTCCTTGACGATTTCCTGCTCTGTGACTACATCGAACGACGCGTTCCTGAGCTGTTCGCCGAGCTTCACGGCAAAGAAGTGCTCATGCCGGCGAACGTGGATCTGTACTCCGGATTTGTTTATTCCGCGCTGGATATTCCTCTGGATGTGGCGACTCCGCTATTCGCAACGGCCAGACTGTCAGGCTGGTGCGCCCACAGAATCGAGGAGCTCGTCGCCGGAGGCAAGCTCATGCGTCCTGCATACAACAGCGTGCAGGAGCACATGGAATATGTCCCGATCGGCGACAGGAAGTCTTCCCTCCTCTAGCGCTTAAATACCGAAACCCGATATTAGAATTCGATATTGCTAAGGTCAAGGTCCTTGACGTTCTCCACGCCATCGACCTTGATTTTAATTTTGCCGCTTTTGATCTGATCATACAGCGCGTCGTATTCGTCTTTGACGTAATTCTGCATCCTGCTGTTTCGATAGTCCAGCGAGATGGCATCGTCCGACACGCCGTAAGTGACGATCTCTCCGCCCTTGAAGTGCCCGTCGAAGTAATCGGTCAGCATGGCTTTGAGAGCCGTATCGATATCTTCTACAGCGGAGATGAGTACGGTATCCGAGATTTCCCCTTTATCGGTTATGCCGGCGATGACTTTGCCGTCGCAGGTCTCGGCCTCACCGATGACGGTGTCTTCGATCCTGTCGCCCCAGGCAAAGATCACCTGAGTGCCATTCTGATACCATTCCGCCGCTTTGTTGGCGGCGTCGATCCTCGGTGTTTCTTCACCGCAGGCCGCGCATCTCAGGTGCGCCGTCACGCCCAGCTCTCTGGCGGCCCGGTTGGCGCCCTTGGCGAAGCCCAGGGTAACATTATGGTCCTGGGTGGTTTTGCCTTCCGTCAGGACTCCCAGGTCCGTGTACCCTTCCATGACGGCAGCATAGCCCGCCATGAAACCGGCCTGTTCTCCGGCGAAGGTGACAGCCACCGTATTCTCTCTGATGCGGATGTCGCCATTGGCGGAATCATACGGATCCGCGTTGATGGCGATAAACGCAGTATCTTTATAATCTTCCTGCTTTTCGAATACGCAGTCGGCGATCTCGTTATCTTCTACGACGATGACCTTCGCGCCCTTTTGGACGGCGTTATCCAGCACGTCCGCTACGGCGTTAGGCTTGGCTTCCGTGGCTTTATAGTATTTGTGGGATATGCCTTTGGCTGAGCCAAAGTCGATGATGGTTTCCCAAACCGCTTCACTGGTCCCCCTGTCGCTGATCAGTCCTTCATCCGTGATGAGGGCGATTTCGTAATCGATCATTTCCTCCGGCTGCTCCGCCTCTTCATCCTGACAGCCCGTCAGCGTGAACATGGCCATGGCTGTCATCAGCGCTATCATTACAGCGATTGATTTTTTGATTCTCATATCAGTACAACTCCGATCTTCTGTGCTTGAGCAGCGGCAGCTGCTGGCGTATGCCTTCCAGTTTCTCCAGGTCTATGTCTCCGTATATGATGCATTCTTTCTCATCGGCGCGGGCTACGAACTGCGCCCACGGATCGACGATGCATGAGTATCCGTATGCTTTAAAGATGCCGTGTTCATCCCGGGCAGGAGCGTTGGCCGCGAAGTAGACCTGATTGTCCATGGCTCTGGTTCTCATCAGCAGATCCCAGTGGGCCGGCCCCGTGGTGGTGTTGAATGCCGCCGGAAGCACGATGAGTTTCGCGCCTTCCAGGGTCATCTTCCTGAACCATTCCGGGAATCTGACGTCGTAGCATATGGCCACGCCGACTTTGCAGAGATCCGTATCGATCACCGTCAGCTCGTCGCCGGCCGTGAGGGTATCGGACTCCATGAACCGGAACTTGCCTGCCACGTCGATATCAAACAGATGCACCTTGCGGTGTCTGCCGATGATCTCGCCGTTTCTGTCAAAGCAAAAGGCCGTGTTGTAGACCTTATCACCCTCCAGCTCCGCTATAGTGCCTCCGATGAGATAGATCCCCAGCTCTTTGGCCAGGCCGGACATCATCTCCACCGACGGTCCGTCTGCCGGTTCGGCGAATTTCCTGAAATAATCATTGGAGTACGGGCAGTTCCACATCTCGGGAAGGGAAACGAGTTCCGCCCCTTCTGACGCGGCTTTCCTGATGTACTCCGAAGCCTTTGCGCGGTTTCGTTCCTTGTCGGCGGAACCCGCGATCTGACATAACGCTATCTTGAACATTTCAAAACCTCCATCAACTGTCTGGTCATACGTCCCGTAAGCCCCCATATCACGTGATCCTGCGCGTAGTAAACGGGCACAGGGGATGTGCCGCTCCGCCACGGATACATCCTGCCTTCCGTCACTCTGTCGTACGGAAACGCAGGATCCACCTCCTGGATCAGTTTATTCACATACATGTCCGGCTCCATCCGCAAAAGCTCATTGACAGAAACCGTAAACACGTGGTCCACTTCCTGTTGGCTTGGCTGGATGCAGTCTTTCACGGCTTCATCGATGACGCCCAGAAAACAATGTATCTGCGATCCCGCTGTGGAGTGGATCTGATCCATTTCGCAGATCACCCGGATCCGTTCCTCCGGTATGCCGATCTCTTCTCTCGTTTCCCGCAAAGCGCACTGCAGCGGCGTCTCGCCTTCCTCGATCATGCCGCCCGGGAAACAAACCTCACCCGGCTGCCGGTCCAGCTTCTTCGCTCTCACCTCATAGATCAGCTCCGGCTCACGGCCGTCCAGGATCAGGGCCATCACGGCAAAATGCCGGAATCCCTTCTCGCCTACGGGCACATAGCCCGTCATGATTTTTTCTATTTCCTGTGTAGTAATTCTTTCCATTTGTTAGCAGGTACCAAATTCATCAGTGAAGCGGTAAGGATCAGCAAAATCCCCACCACCGTGTTCCAGAGTATCGTTTCCCGCAGCACGATCACCGCGATCACCGGCGCGATGGCCGGCTTCAAAAAGAACGCGATGGATCCGGTGGACGCGTCTGACAGCTCGATGGCCTTGAAGTAACAGTAGTACCCCAGGCCGGTAACGACGACTCCCGTATATATTATAACAGGTATGTTGGCCGAAAGTCCCGCGATAACAGGCCGGCCCAGTATCATCAGTATGATCATGAGAACGGCGGCGCCGTAGAGGAAGCTGATGCTGGTCTGGGCGACGAATCCGATTTTTTTCTGGATCACCTTCCCGACGATGGTGTATAAACCAAAGACCAAAGCCGCCAGTATGATCAGGATCATCCCGCGGGCGGAGTTTCCCGCCTGCACGTCCCAGGGCCTCATCATGAAGAAGATGCCGGTCAGCGCAAAGGCCAGAACCATGATCTTGTTCCTGCTGAAATCCTCATTGGCAAACAGGTGGGCGAACACCATCGTGAAGAACGGATTCACGCAGAACATGACCGATATCGTCGAGGCGTTGCACATCATGACCGCCACCTGGAACAGGGACATGCTGATGGTAACGCCGATGACGCCGACCACCGCCAGCAGCAGATGATCTTTCGCGGTCAGCCTGATGCGGTGCTTTTTCAGATGCGCTACGGCAAGGGGCATCAGCAGCAGTCCTCCCACAACGAATCGGATATAGGTCAACTGGAGCGGATCCATACTGGCTCCGCCGATTTTACACGACACCTCCATCGTCGCGAACAAAAACGCAGTTATGATAACGTAGATATATGCCTTTCTCATAGATTCTCAAAACAAATCCCCCGGTACTGACCGGAGGATGTTATTATTTTCCCTTCCTTCGAACTAGTTAAGTATCTCGCACCCCTCGAAATTAACGCCTATCATTTCTTCCTTCTCGGCACTTACACTTACTGTGAAATTAACTTCGTATATTTCTGATATAGCTTTAAGTCTATCAATGAACTCAGGCAGGTCTCCTAACGAAACATCTGCATGCTTCAAAATACTGTCGATAAAAATCATCTCGATATCGTGATCTGAACTGATGATTCCATAGATAAACCCGATGTATTCATCGATGTTGGTGATATGTTCGAAATCCTCCATACAGATGACTCTTATTTTATAGTTCAGCTCATACATGAGCCTGTGATTCTTATTAATGAAGACGACGCTTCCATTACTTACCGCGATCAATTCATTAGCCAGCTGGATCATCTTGTTCGTTTTGCCGCTGCCTTTATGTCCAATGAGTAACTTCACCATGGTACTGCCCTCCTTGTTCCCCGCTTGACTCTCTGCTTTTATTAACAAACATTATAAACTATCCCGATTTTATGAGCAACCGAAAAGCTCATATATATCTCATTTTTTCGAATGCAGTCTGAGCTGTCCGCAGGCGCCGTCGATATCGCTGCCCAGCTCTCTCCTGACGGTGGCGGAGATCCCGGATCGGTTCAGTTCCTCCGCAATCTGATTGGCCCTGGCTCTGCCGGAGCCTTTGAATCCCGTTTCCTTCACATCGTTCAGCGGAATCAGGTTCACATGACAGAGCATGCCGCGAAGCTTTTGGATCATCAGCTGCACATCCTGATCGCTGTCGTTCTCCCCCCGGATGAGGGCATACTCGAAGGTGATGCGCCGTCCGGTGGCCTGCGTGTACTCTCTGGCCGCGCCCAAAAGCTCCGTCAGAGGATACCTGCGGTTTACCGGCATGATGGCGGATCTTCCCTCGTCCGTCAGCCGGTGAAGGGATATGGCCAGTCCCGCCTGCGGAAAATCCGCGGCGAATTTCCTGATTCCGGGCACCAGCCCGCTGGTGCTCACCGTCATATTCCTGTAGCTCATGTTTTTGCCGGCGGGATCATGCAAAAGCTTCAGAAATCCAGAAAGCGCATCGTAGTTGTCAAAGGGCTCTCCCATCCCCATCACCACGATGTGGTTGATGGTCTGTTTCGTCTCCCGCTCCGCCGCCAGCACCTGTCCCAGCATCTCGCCGGAAGTGAGATTCCGGACGAATCCGCCCAGAGCCGAAGCGCAGAATCCGCATCCCATGCGGCAGCCGATCTGGCTGGACACGCACAGGGAATTGCCGTATTTGTACTTCATGAACACGCTCTCGACGGTCGCCTCTTCATCTGGCTCGCCATCGGGACCGGGAAAGCCCCACAGGAATTTCCTGGTGCCGTCGGCCTTGTCCACCTGCATGTCCAGCAGCTGTGGCAGGCCGATATACGCGGTCTCCTCCAGCTTCTCCCGAAAGCTCTTTGGCAGGTCGGTCATTTCCTGAAATGATCCTGCTCCTCTGTTTATCCACACAAAAAGCTGTTTGCCACGAAATGGTTTTTCGCCCATTTCCGTGGCAAACGCCTTCAGTTCATCCATTGTCAATCCTAAGAGATTAACCATTTCTCCACCCCGGGTGTTTGATCTCCAGGTACTTATCCAGGCATATCCAGTCGTTTTCGGGATTTTCACTGGCTATGCCGGGATAAAACTGTCTTACATATTCTTCTATCAGCACACGCGGCAGGTTCTTGAACCGGCCTTTGCCCGAATAGTCCAGAACCATGCCGAATTCCGGATCCACCTCGGCGCCTGTGCCGCCGATCATGAATCCGCTCAGCCTGTGTGATTTCTTCCCATCCGCCGCGGCCTTAGGGGCTGCGGTTTTGCCTGAGGATACTCTGATCTTCTCACCGTATCCTTCCAGCAGATTGATCAGATCCTCCGGATCGATGCCGAATTTGATGGAGAGATAATCGATATTGCGGCCGACCGTAACATACAGATCAAAAATCGCCGTATGATCTTTGATGTCGCGTTCGGCCAATCTTCTGAGGTTTTCTATGCTGGTGCTCATGATACTCTTTATACTATGATACTCTATGATACTCTATACTCTCTCGATATTCAGGCCTGTCTTGTGTCCGTTCAGATTTACCGTGTCGAGGCCGCTCTGATCCGCGATGGATACAGCCAGGGTCTCCTTCATGATGTAATCCTTATGGGTCTCGATGGCCTTCTTGATGTCTTCATCCGCTTCCACGAAGATGTTGATGTTGTCCATCATCTCATAATCGTTCTGCTTTCTCATCTGCTGGACCTTGGAGATCAGCTCTCTGGCCAGTCCTTCGGATTCCAGTTCAGGCGTGATGGTGGTATCCAGAATGGTAAACACGTTGTTTTCCATGGCTACCGCGAAGCCTTCCTTGGCGGTGATCTTCACATCGACCATGTCCGCGGTGATGTCCACCTGCTCGCCGTTAAGATCCATGGTGAGCTTGCCTTCGCTTTCGAGTCTGGCAACGGTTTCCTTTGGATCAGCCTTTGCCATGGCTCCGCCGAAGGCCTTGATGTTCTTGCCCAGCTTCGGTCCTGCCACCTTGAAGTTCGGCTTCAGGGAGTAATCCATGTATTTATCCAGATCGTTTTCGAAGACCACCTTCTTGATGTTCAGCTCTTCCATGATGAGCGGAGTCAAATCGCCGATGACGGCCTCGTAGGATCCGTCCACCAGAACTTCGCTCAGCGGCTGTCTGACTTTGATCTTTTCTTTTTCTCTGGTGCCTCTGCCCAGCGCTACCAGCGTTCTGACCAGATCCATTCTCTCTTCGACGTTCTCATCGATGAGGGATTCGTCCGCTTCCGGCATGTACGCCAGGTGTACGGACTCCTCGCCGGTCAGGTTCACGTACATCTCATCGGAGATGAACGGCGCGAACGGCGCGATGAGCTTGGCCAGACCGGCAAGCACTTCGTATGTCGTGGCATATACCGACTTCTTGTCATCCGTCAGCTCTTCCGCCCAGAATCTTCTCCTGGCTCTTCTGATGTACCAGTTGGACAGGTCTTCGTTGACGAAATCCTGAATCAGACGTGTGGATCTCATGTGATCATACTTGTCCATGGCGTCTCTCAGGTCGCGGATCAGCTTGTTGAACTTGGAAATGATCCATCTGTCCAGTTCAGGTCTCTGGGCAACAGGAACTTCCAGCTTGGCCGGATCGATCTCATCCTGGTTGGAATAGAGAACGAAGAAGTTATATACATTCTTCAGCGTACCGAAGAATTTGCTTACGATTTCGATCAGTCCGTCTTCATCGAACTTCGTCGGTGACCATGCAGGGGAAGTGTGCATCAGATACCAGCGGGTGGCATCCGCGCCGTACTTGTCAAGCATCTCGAACGGGTCAACCGTGTTGCCCACGTGCTTGGACATCTTCTTGCCTTCCTTGTCCAGGATCAGGTCGTTGACGAGTACATTCTTATACGGAGCTCTGCCCTTGATGAATGTGGATATAGCCATCAGCGAGTAGAACCATCCTCTGGTCTGGTCAATGCCTTCGCAGATGAAATCTGCCGGGAACAGTTCCTCATCGAACTTGTCCGTGTTCTCAAACGGATAGTGCCACTGGGCGAACGGCATAGCGCCGGAGTCGAACCAGCAGTCCATAACTTCCGGAATCCTGTGCATCGGCTTGCCGCATACAGGGCAGGTGAATGTCACGTCGTCCACATACGGTCTGTGCAGTTCGATGCTCTCGTCGATGTTCTCGTTTGCCTTCTCTACCAGCTCTTTCCTGCTTCCTACACACTCCAGATGTCCGCATTCACATCTCCAGATCGGAATCGGCGTACCCCAGTATCTGTTTCTGGAGATGGCCCAGTCCTTGACATCTTCCAGCCAGTTTCCGAATCTCTTTTCGCCGACGAAATCCGGATACCAGTTGACGGTATTGTTGTTGGCTACCAGCTCATCCTTGAGCTTGCTCATCTCGATGTACCAGCTCGGCTTCGCGTAGTAAACCAGCGGCGTTCCGCATCTCCAGCAGTGCGGATAGTTATGCTCGATCTTCTGCTTGGAATAGATGAGTCCGCGTTCTCCCAGCCACTTGAGGATCTCCACGTCCAGACCTTCTTCCATGACGAAGTGACCTTCCCACGGCGTAGCCGTGAAGCAGCCTTTGTCGTCTACCGGCTGCAGGAACGGCAGATCATAGACACGTCCGCACTGATAGTCGTCTTCACCAAAAGCAGGCGCCGTGTGAACGATTCCCGTACCATCTTCTGTGCTGACATAATCCATGCAGCAAACGTAAAACGCCTTCTTGTCAGGCTTGACGAACGGCATGAGCTGTTCATATTCCATGTATTCCAGGTCCTTGCCCTTGACTTCTTCCACGACTTCGTATTCGTCGCCTTCCAGAACCTTGTCCGCCAGGTCCTTGCCGACCCAGAAGAGGTTGCCGTCTTCTTCTCCGCCGATGATGCGGCACTTGACATAGTCCACTTCAGGACCTACGACCAGGGCCACGTTGGACGGAACGGTCCATGGAGTCGTCGTCCAGGCCAGGAAGTATTCGTTTTCTTTGCCCACGACCTTGAATTTCGTGGTGATGGTATTGACCTTTACGTCTTTATACCCTTGGGCTACTTCGTGAGAAGCGAGTCCCGTCTGACATCTCGGACAGTAAGGCAGAATCTTATATCCTTCATAAATCAGTCCTTTTTTGAAGAACTCATTGATGATCCACCAGCATGACTCGATGTAGTCGTTATCCAGTGTGATATACGGATCATCCAGGTCGCACAGATAAGCCATTCTCTCGCTCATCTGCTCCCAAAGGCCTTTGTACGTGAATACGGAATTCTTACACTTCTCGTTGAATTCCGCGATGCCGTACTCTTCGATCTGCTGCTTGCCGTCGATGCCAAGCTGCTTCTCGACTTCTATTTCAACAGGCAGTCCGTGGGTGTCCCATCCGGCCTTTCTGTTTACTTTATAGCCTTTCATTGTCCAATAACGGTTCACTGAATCCTTCAGTGTTCTGGCCATCATGTGATGGATGCCGGGCTTGCCGTTTGCTGTCGGAGGTCCTTCGAAGAATACGAATGAAGGCTGCCCCTCTCTGGTGCTCACGCACTTGCCAAGCAGGTCGTTGTCTTTCCATTTTTTCGCCTGCTCGCTCTGGACTTCAGCGATAGGTTTTTCTGATAAGTTTTTGATCATTTTTCCTCCTTCGGGGACCGTATATAATCGAAACGTCCCCAACATACGCATGTTAGGGACGATTATTAACCGCGGTACCACCCTAGTTACGGGACCATCATCCCGTCTCTCTATTGTGTTTGGCTCAGAGGTGATTTTCACTTGCCGCCTCACCAGCGTTCTCTCAGCGCCTGCCTTCGCTCTTTCGCAAAGGCTTCGTAACGCATCTCTGTAAGGATCTTACGCGGGGCTACTGTCCTCGTCACAGCCTGCTATGAAATTATGGCGTACGACCAATAGACCATACACCATGTTAGTTTACACGCAACGCCTTGAAAAGTCAAGATAATCAGAGGTCTGTTCCGTATGATATACTTATTTTGAAATACCTCGCAACACTTCCGCCATTTCCCGGCACTTAACTTACGAGAGAGGTAGAGAGATAATGGCAAACGAAACGCAAGTGATCAACAAAGCCCTTCAGGGTGACAGAGACGCATTTTGCTGTATTTACGATCTGTACAAAGACCGTCTGTACCGCTATGCCTTTTACCGGCTGCGAAACAGAGAAGAAGCGGAAGACGCGGTGTCTGACTGTGTCCTGTCCGCCTGGAAACAGATCCGGTCCCTCCGGGAGCCGGAGGCGTTCCCTGCCTGGATCTTCCGGATCCTGTCGGGAAGCTGCAGCAAAATCATCAAGAAACAGATCGATGACCGGGAAAAGGCATCGGAGCTTTGGCGCGATGAAACGCGGAAGCGAGAAGGCAGCCTCTCAGCAGGCTGTCCGGATCAGGCGCTGGTGCTGCAGGAAGCGCTCCGGCTCCTGTCCGAAGAAGAAAGAAACATCGTGCTCCTTTCCGTGATCGCCGGCCTCAAAAGCGGCGAGATCGCGGACATCACCGGCCTTACCGCAGGTTCGGTGCGGTCAAGTCTATCCAGGAGTCTTCATAAAATGAGGGGGTATTTAGAATGAGTAATAATATGAACGATTTTGATTTTATCAAGGATAAATTCGATCATGACGGAATCAAGGCGCCGGCAAGTCTGGATCCGGATGCGATCCTGCCGGATGGGGGCGTGCCGAAGAGACAAGACATGCCGAAGAGACCGCTGCGAAAGCGCCGCTGGTTCAGACCGGCTGTGGCCATCGCCGCCTGCGCCGCGCTGGCCATCGGCATCATCCCCATGACCCGGGCAGGATCGGGAGGTCCCGTGACGGCTGACGATCTGCTGACCTACTCCAGCTACCAAGAGCTCAGCCAGGCCATCGAAGATATGGCCGGGCCATACATGGTGGACGGTCCGGTTTCTGTGCAGGATTTCGATGTCATGGACTCCGCCGCGCCGGCCGCGCCAAAGGAATCCGCAAGTTCCGCCCTGTCCTCCGGTGAGAGCCAGTCCGAGAGTATCTCTGAGAACAGCTCTGAGGATCACTCCGAGACCTACACCCAGGAAGCGGATGTGGATGAGGCGGATATCGTCAAGACAGACGGAAGGTACATCTACTTCGTTTCCGGCATCGAAAACCAGATCATCATCGCCAAGGCGTCAAAGGGCAGCGCCGAGAGAGTTGCGGCCATCAGCGCCTCCAAAGCGGGATCATATATTGAAGATATGTACCTCCACGACGGACAGCTCATCGTCATCGCAGAGGATGACCGCATCGCGGGCAGACTGTCATCCGATTACCGAAGGGTCACCCGGGTCACCACGTTCGACGTGACGGATCCGGAGAATCCGGAGAAACTGAACCAGTATGCCCAGACCGGAGGCCTGCTCTCCTCCAGAATGATCCAGGACACGGTGTGTCTGGTAACGAATGACTATATCTATTCCCACAAGAAGCGCGACTGCGTGCCGTATTTATGCTACGGCAGCGGCGACCCTGAGCTGATGCCCGTTGGTGACATCCGCGGGATACCTCACGCCACCAGTTCGGCATACACCGTCATCGGCTGCTTCGATACATCCACCGGCACCGCGGACCGCGACAGTATCCGAACCAAGGCCGTGCTGGGCGGATCGGAGGAAATCTACTGCAGCAGCAAAAACCTCTACATCACTTCCGGCATCTATGACGAGAAGGCCGATGAGGATCTGACCTGCGTACTCAAGGTCTCGCTGAAAAACGGCAAAGCCCGTTTCCAGCAGATGGCGAAGGTCCCGGGTTATGTGAACAACCAGTTCTCCATGGGTGAAGGCGGCGGCACATTTAAGATCGCGACCACGGATTACGTGAATGATCATGACGTCAATAACCTGTTTCTGTTTGATGAGAACATGAGAGAAATCGGCAGCGTCCGCAATTTCGCCAGAGATGAGCATATCGAAGCGGTCAGATACATCGGCAGCAAGGCCTATGTCATCACCTATGAAGAGACGGATCCCCTCTTTATCATCGACCTCAGCGATCCGGAGGATCCGGTGATCGCAGGTCACGTGAAAATCACGGGATTCTCCACTCTGCTGGTTCCCGCCGATAAAGATCATCTGCTGGGCTTCGGATTCTCCACGGAAGATACGGAATTCGGAGAGGCCACCGACGGATTGAAGCTGGCGCTGTTCGATATCAGCGACCCGTCATCCCCTGAAGTGGCGGATTCCCAGGCTTTTGCCGGCATGGAAAGCGAACTGCAGTACAACCATAAGGCCCTCCTGGTGGGACCGGACAGCGCTTACTACGCCCTGCCGTACTCCGTCTGGAGCGACAAAAACGGCTACGGAAAAAACGGCATTCTGATGTTCTCCGCCAAGGGCGGCAAGCTGTCAGACGCATCCAGACTGCAAACCAAAGAAGCTGTCAACAGGTGCATATACATAGGGGATTACCTCTACGGCATATGCAGTGATGACAGCATCGAAGGATTCAATATTCAATAACGATATGTAGTTACAATGAGCAGACGCTACAGCAGGTCGTCCATCTCGTATGAGCCCGGCTCACCTGCTTCCAGCTTTCTGCCAAGATACAGAGCAGCATCGCAGGCGCCTATGGCATAACATCTCCAGTCATAGGCGTCATGTGTGATCTGGAACATCTCGCCCTGACATCCGAAGAGCACATGGTGACTTGACGGCGTGTTGCCAGCTCTTACGGAGTGGAATGTGATATCGTCATAGGTCTTTTCTTTCATTCCGGCGGCCATGGCCTTTCCCATCTCAATGGCAGTGCCGCTTGGGGCGTCCAGCTTGGTATCGGAATGCGCCTCGATGATCTCCATTCCGGCCTTTTGCTCCAGATATCCCGCAGCCTCCCGCAAAAGCTTCTTCATCACGGTGACAACATAGGATGTGTTGGCCGTCTGCATGATTGGAATGGTTTTGCTTGCCTGAGCGAAGTCTTCCAGCTGTTCGTCGTTAAAGCCGGTGGTTCCGCAGAGATATGCCTTGCCGTGTTCCACGCATTTCTGGAGTATGGCCATGCTCAGCTCGATTCTGGAATAATCGATGACCACGTCGCATTTTTCGATGAGCATTTTTCCGTCATCCATGAGATCTTCGATATCCGCAAAAACCGGCGCGCCGATTTCTTTGCCGACGCCGCTGACCAGTCCCGCGTCCGTGCCGATGTAGTCGCGTCCCGGGGTGCCTACGCATCCGATCACTTCGATCTCACTGTGCTTGTACGCTTCCTGTACGATCAAACTGTCCATGGTTCCTCTCGGTGCTGTGATCACTACTTTTAACATTTCTGCCTCCTATCTGCTATTTCAAAAAACAGCTCCAATTCTTTTAATATACCTTTAATATATCCCGGTGAGTCCGGCTGCTTGCCGACGGTGAGCCTGATATACGGGTCTGTCCCGCCGTTGAATTTGATTTTACCGCCGTAGGCTGATGCCAGCGCGGGGATCACTCCCTCCGGAAACTTGGTCGTCCTCCAAAGGGAGAATTTCACCTTGAGTCCCTGCTGAGAGATTTCCCGGATGCCGGTCCTGCCGGCCATGGTCCGTATCTTGGATATCCGGATGAGGTTCATGGTGTCCGCAGGGATATCGCCGAATCTGTCCAGAAGCTCGTCGATCACATCCGCTTCATCTTCGTTATCCGCTACCATGGCGATTTTCTTATACATCTGCAGCCTGAGGATCTCATCATCGATGTATCTGTGCGGGATGAGGGCCGGAATCGGCAGGTTGAATACCGTTTCGTCCGCCGACGGCAGATCCGCGGTTTCCTCCTCCGCCTGCATGCCGGTTTCGATCCGCTTCACCGCTTCATCCAAAAGCTTGCAGTACAGTTCGTATCCGATGCTGAGCATGTGGCCCGACTGTTCGGTGCCCAGCAGATTGCCTGCGCCCCGGATTTCCAGATCCTTCATGGCGATCTTGAACCCGGAGCCAAACTCCGTAAACTCCCGGATGGCTCTCAGCCGCTTCTCCGCCACTTCGCTTAAATTCTTATCCTTCCTGTACATCAGATAGGCGTAGGCGATGCGCTCCGATCTGCCCACGCGGCCTCTGAGCTGATACAGCTGCGCCAGACCAAATCGGTCGGCGTCCAGCACGATCATGGTATTGACGTTCGGTATATCCATTCCGGATTCTATGATGGTGGTGGAAACCAGAATGTCGAATTCCCCTTCGGCAAAATCCATGATCATGTCCTCCAGAGCGGCTTCTCTCATCCTGCCATGTCCCACCGCCACTCTGGCCTGGGGAACCAGCCTCTTGATGTCGCTGGCCACTCTGTTGATGCCTTCGACCCGGTTATACAGGACGTAGACCTGGCCTCCCCTTGACAGTTCTTTCTCGATGGCTTCCCGGATGGTGAAATCGTCCTCCTCCATGACATAGGTCTGCACCGGATATCTGTCTTCCGGGGGTTCTTCGATGGTGCTCATATCTCTGATTCCTGACAGCGACATGTGCAAAGTCCTCGGAATCGGTGTCGCTGACAGGGTCAGAACATCGATGTTCTCTCTGATCTGCTTGATCTTCTCCTTATGTCTGACGCCGAATCGCTGTTCCTCATCGACCACCAAAAGACCCAGGTCTTTGAATTTGATATCGTTAGACAGAAGCCTATGGGTGCCGATCACCAGATCCACTTCCCCGCGCTCCAGCTGCTTCACGATTTCCTTTTGCTGGGCGGCGGTCCTGAACCTGCTGAGCATCTCGACCTTCACAGGGAACTGCTCGAATCTGCCTTTTAATGTGTAGTAATGCTGATTGGCCAGCAGCGTGGTGGGAACCAGCACCGCAGCCTGTTTGCCGTCGGAGACGCACTTGAACAACGCTCTGGCGGCAACTTCCGTTTTCCCGAATCCCACATCACCGCACAGGAGCCGGTCCATCGGCACCGGCCGCTCCATGTCGGCCTTGATTTCTCTGGCGCATCTGAGCTGGTCTTCTGTCTCCGTATACGGGAAGCTGTCCTCAAACTCAGCCTGCCAGACCGTATCCTCCGAGAAGGCGTATCCCTTTTCTCTCATTCTGGCTGCGGAGACTTTGATCAGTTCCTCCGCCATATCGTTGACGGCGGCCTTTGCCTTGGCTTTCGTCGCCTTCCACTCATTTCCCGACAGCTTATTGAGTCTCGGTGAGGCGTCTTCGCCTCCGATGTATTTCTGCAGCATGCCCAGCTGGTCCACCGGTATATACAGCACATCGCTGCCGGCGTATTTCACCTTCAGGTAGTCCTTGCTGACGCCCTGGACGGTCAGCTGCTGGATGCCGGTAAATCTGCCGATGCCGTGGCTCTCGTGCACCACCAGATCCCCTTCTTTGATGTCGGCGAAGCTTTTGATCTGGGAGGCTCTGGAGTCGTCTTTTTTCTTTGGTCTGCGGCTTCTCCTGCTGCCTCCGAATATGTCACCTTCCCATATGAAGCATTCGTTCCTGTCCGGAAATTCCATTCCCGCCGTCAGGGATCCCTGAAGGATCCGGATATCTCCGGCGAGGTTTTCCATGGCCACGAAATCCCTGATGTTGGCTTCACGCTCCGGCGTGCTGCAGACGATGGTGACGGCATAGCCTTTGTTGATGTAGCCCTGGACATCGGATTTGAGCATGTTCATCTTGCCGTTGTATACCGGCGTCTGTCTGCATTTGATCTGAATCAGATCCGTCAGGAACGGCGCGTTCTTGATGGTGCTGACAAAAGGCGTGAAGATGTATCCGTCCCTGCCCAGCTTCTCCGGCAAATCGTAGAGTCGGTAATAATCCGGCGTGGCGGACATGGAGACAAAGTCCTCGCTGATGCCCCTGCCGTCCGTCAGGATATCTGCGATGTCATCGGCCCGCTCCTTTTCGAAGATCTGCAGTGTTTCCAGGATTCTGGCCGGGTCGTCTATCATGATCAGAGGCTGATCCATGTACTCCCAGAGATACTGGGTTTCGTCATAGAAATAGTTGATGAATTTCTCCATGTACTGGATGTTCACCATGCCTTCCGCGAATTCCATGAGCTGGTCCCGCCTCTGTCTCAGGTTATATGACTGTTCGGTTTTTTCGCCGGATTTTTCCAGTTTTTTGATCTGCTTGTCATAGGCTTTTGCGATCTTTGCTGAAGCCTTTGCGAAAATCTCTCTGTCACGGGCGATCTGGCTGCACGGAAAGATGGAGACGTACTTGAGATTGCCGGTGGATCTCTGGGTATCCGGATCAAAACTCCTGATGGAGTCCACCTCCGTGTCAAAGAGTTCGATTCTGTAGGGATACTCCCCTTCCGGGGTGAAGATGTCCACGATCCCGCCTCTGATGCTGTATTCACCGCGGCTTTCGATGGCCGCCGTGCGTTCATAGCCCATGAGGGCCAGTTTGTTTCTGAGTGCTTCGATATCGACGTCCTGCCCTCTGGTGATTTCGATGACGTTGCCGGTGAAGACTTCCTTAGGCGGCAGCTTCCTGATGGCGCCCGTTACGGGAGCGATGATGGTAATGTCCTGTCCCGAGACTGCGGCTTTGATGACTTTCATGCGTTCCAGCAGAGAATCGTTGTTTCTGGCCTCATACTGGATCAGGCTGTCATCCTCCGGCGGAAGCACCATGACGGGGGCCGGATCATCGCTTTCCAGAGCATTAAAAAAAGAAAGGTCCGACGCCAATCGTCTGGCCCTGTTCAATGTAGGTACCACAATCAGACTCTGACCTTTTTGTTCTTTTATGATTTCCGATGCGATACGGGCTACGCGGCCTTCCGCGGCGCCCGCTATGTTAATCATCCCCTGCTTCACCTTCGGTTGTCCTCTTTGTTTTTTTGGATGTATTGTATTTGTTCATCGCGATATCGATCCCCTGGCCGATGATGCAGGTCACTGCGTCCGCCGCCCTGTCTATGGTCTCCGACAGGGTCCCGGCTTCCTCTTCACTGACTCTGCCGCAGACATAGTCCTTCCAGTCGGCGCCGCCGCTGGCGCCGATGCCGATCCTGACTCTCGGGAATCCATCCTCCTGCAGCTGATAGATCACGGATTTCATGCCGTTGTGGCTTCCGGCGCTGCCCTTTTTTCTGATGCGGAGGGCGCCGGTCTCCAGATCCAGATCATCGTAGATGACGATGAGATTTTCGATAGGGATCTTGTAATAATCCATGACCTGCCGCAGTGATTCGCCGCTGAGGTTCATGTATGTCTGGGGTTTGACCAGCAGTACCTTGGTGCCCTCGATCACGCCTTCACCGGTCAGTGCTTTGTGCTTCAGCTTGCTGACCTTGATCCCGTGCTTGGCTGCCAGAGCATCCAGGACCAGGAACCCCATATTATGTCTTGTATTTTCGTATTTTTTACCTGGGTTGCCCAGTCCTGCTATCACGTACATATCACTCTAACGTATTCATCTAACGTATTCGTCAAACGTATGAATTGTTTTAGTCAAAAAGTTTGCTGATGGATCCGTTGGTATGGATTCTGTTCATGGCTTCAGCGAACAGCGGTCCTACCGAAAGGATCTTCATCTTATCGATCAGCTTGCTGTCGTCTATCGGCATGGTGTTGAGAAGAACCAGTTCTTCGATGGCGGAGTCTTCTATTCTCTCGATGGCCGGGCCTGACAGCACCGGGTGAGTCGCGCATGCCTTGACGCTCTTGGCGCCCAGTTCTTTCAGGGCGTTGGCGGCGTTGGTGATGGTTCCCGCCGTATCGATCATGTCATCCACCAGAATGCAGTTCTTGCCTTCTATGTCTCCGATGATGTTCATGATTTCGCTGACGTTCGGACGCGGTCTTCTCTTATCTACGATGGCGATCGGGCAATCCAGCGGTTCCGCCATGTTTCTGGCTCTCGGCACGCTGCCGTGATCCGGTGAAACGATAACCATATCTTCGATATTCTCTTCCGCGAAGTATTTCGTAAGGATCGGGAGGCCTACCAGATGATCTACAGGAATGGTGAAGTATCCCTGAATCTGCGCCGCGTGCAGGTCCATGGTGACGACTCTGTCCGCTCCTGCCGTTACCAGCATGTCAGCTACCAGCTTGGCCGTGATCGGATCTCTGGCCTTTGCTTTTCTGTCCTGTCTGGCGTATCCGTAATACGGGATGACCGCGCTGATCCTTCCTGCGGATGCTCTCTTCATCGCGTCGATGGTGATGAGGAGCTCCATCAGGTTATCATTGACCGGGTTGCATGTCGACTGTATTACGAAGCAGTCCACACCTCTTACTGTTTCTCCTAAATTTACACTGACTTCTCCGTCGCTGAACTTCTTTACCTCCAACTTTCCCAGAGGTTTTCCCATTATCGATGAAATCTCTTCTGCCAGTTGCGGGTGTGAATTTGCCGCGAATACCTTGTAGCTTGAAAACATGCTGTTTTTCATTGCCTCTCTCCTTTTCTTACTAGTCTTCGATCTTCTTATACTCTCTGGCGACCTTCTTGACCTGAGGTTTTTCCATCTCAAGCAGCATTTCGCCTACCTTGTAAATATCTCCGGCTCCCATGGTCAGAACCAGATCTCCCGGCTCTGCGATTTCATAGACGAATTTCGCTATGTCATCAAATTCTCTAAAGAAATAAACTTCCTTCGTATTATCATGCTCACGGATTTTCTTCATGAGCAGTTCCGAACTGATTTTATGAATGTTTTTCTCTCTGGCCGGATAAATCTCCGCCAGCACGATCTTATCGGCCTGATCAAAGGCCGTGGCGAAGTCATCCATCAGCGCCAGGGTTCTGGTATATGTGTGCGGCTGGAACAGGCACCAGAGATTGTTGTGTTTCATCTTCTTGACCGCGGCCAGCGTCGCCTTGATCTCCGTAGGGTGATGGGCATAATCATCGATGACCCCGACGTTTCTCTGGGTCTTGCCCAGCACATCGAATCGCCTGTGGGTGCCCTTGAATTCGTTCAGGGTCTCCACGATGACATCGATTTCCACTCCCAACATGTGACAGCATGCAAAGGCCGCCAGAGCGTTTAGGATGTTATGCTCTCCCGGTATCGAAAGCTGCACATTGCAGAGGACCTGGCCGCCGTGGTTGACATCGAACTGAGGCATTCCGTCTCTGCTGAAGTTGATGCCGCTGGCGAAGTAATCGCTGCCGGAATTCAGCCCGAAGGTGACCGCGTTAGGCAGTCCCTCAATGACGCTCTTGACAAAGGCATTGCCGTCGTATGCGATGACCGTCCCGTATTCAGGCACCAGTCTGGCGAATCTGTCAAAGGACTTGGCGATGTGTTCTACATCCTTAAAGTAATCCAGATGATCCGAATCGATGTTGAGGATGATCTCAACGCTCGGCCTCAGTTCCAGAAAACTGTCCCTGTACTCACAGGCTTCCGTCACGAAATACTGCTTCTCGCCCACGTAAACGTTGCCGCCGATTTCATCCAGATTTCCCCCTACGAGGATCGTCGGCTTGCGGTCCGCATGCTTCAAGATCAAAGACACCATGGATGTAGTGGTCGTCTTGCCGTGGGTTCCTGAAATGGCGATGCTGTGATCGTATTCATCCATCAACGCGCCCAGGGCCTGAGCTCTGGTAACGGTAGGAATCCCCAGCTCTCTGGCTCTGGCCAGCTCCGGGTTATCATCACTTACCGCGACGGTATACACCACAAGATCGGCGCCCTCTACGTTCTTGGCTCTGTGTCCCAAAAAGATCTTGGCGCCGTTATCCATTAACTTCTCTGTGATCTCGCTTTCTCTCATGTCTGAACCGGTGACTTCATATCCTCTGGACATAAAGACTTCGGCCACACCGGAAAGCCCGATTCCCCCAATACCGATACAATGAATCTTCTTATATTTAGACAAATCTATCATTTGTTTCCTCCTAGCATAGTCAACAAAAGTATATCATACTTTATCTTACATTGGTCAAAAAACTATATTCTCTTTTCATACTGTTTCAGGCTTTAAACTGCGTAAGTAAATAGTCAGAAAAGTAAAAAATATGTAATGTGATAGGACATATGTTACAGAAATAGATAAAAAATGAGAGAT
>JAUMVD010000075.1 GCA_030530285.1 Bacillota bacterium
TGCGTGTGTATTTTTGAATGGCTGCAGCCATTCAATGCAAATTCATCCCAGCCGCCTGCAGAAGCGGGGGTATTCTTTGCTTACTATGATAAAAAACAGTTTTGGCTCTTCTTTGGCTTGTAATCTCGTCAAACGATCGTCAAAATTCGCAATATTATATTCTGGAAAAACATGCTTAATTAATGTTGACTTCCCTACCTGTCTTGCTCCTGTCAGGAGCAGGCATTTGCTGGAAGATACTCGATTCTTTAATACGCTTGTGATTGCTCGTTCAATATATGCCATAGCAAGCCTCCGTTTCGACTAATCTAAATTCCAACTTTATTATAGTCGCCACCTGCCTGTCAGTTAATGAATTTCGACTAATCTAAATTCTAATTTTATAATAGCCGCTATTAGCCAATAATTATACCGTCGACTTCAAATCCGGGATCACAATCGATGTCGAGGCATAATAAGAGCTCCCCACCGCCGTGATTGGTAGTGAGGAGCTTTGGTCTATCTTACTTCTTTTTCTTCTTTTGAGCAGGCAGCTCATCATACATCGCTTCCAGTAACTCTCGCAGGAACTCCCTGTTCTCAACATCGTCTACAAGCAGCATTTCCTTTGCGCCTTCATACGGAAGTTCCATGTCGGCATCCGACATCATAGCCACAGCAGTCTTCACAGGCTTAACCAAGAAGCGGTCATCGTAAATACCGCCGACCACCTTACCGCGATAGTAGATAATGTATTCTCCCATCATGGCACGATAGGATATATCATCCAGACCTGAAAGCTGAGCCAATATATAATCCAAATATTCTTTACTCGATGCCATAGCTTCACCTCGTTTTAGACATCAAACAAACGCACTCTATATGCCGGGTGCCGGGGAAATTGTCAAATGGTTTGACGGATACGACATCGTATCCGTAATACTGCATATAATAGAGATTTTCTACGAGCGTCTTAGGATTGCAGCTGATGTAAACAATCTGATCGACACCGTAGCCAATGATCTTATCGAGTGCATTCGTAGACATGCCGACTCTTGGCGGATCCACGACGATAACCTCAGGCTTGTCGCTGATGGAATCCAACACCTGGAAACAGTCGCCGGCAATGAACCTGCAATTGTCCAGTCCATTTGCTGCGGCGGCGACTTTTGCGGCCTCCACCGCCTCCTCAACGATTTCTACGCCGATAACTTCCGAGGCCTTTCGCGCCAGAACCTGCGTGATCGTACCGGTCCCGCAGTAAAGATCGAATGCTTTTTTGTTTTCAAAGTCATCTATGAGTCCGATGGCGTAAGTATAGAGGTTCTCGACGGCTTCCACGTTGGTCTGAAAGAACGAAAAAGCGCTGACCTTGAACTTAAGCCCCATGATTTCTTCGTTGTAGTAGTCTCTCCCCCAAAGGGTCCTGAGTTCATCGCAGTACACCGCATCAGCAAGTCTGTCATTGATCGTTCTGAGAATCCCGACCACGTTATGTTCGAGCGGCAGCGCCAGAATCATGGAAACAAAGGCTTCCTCGTCGAAGCCTTCCTCTGAGCTGGTACAGATATTAATCAGGATCTCACCGGTTCTGACGCCTCTTCTCACGATCAGATGCCGCATGAGACCTGTGTGTTTTTTCTTATGGTAGTGGGAATACCCTCTGGATCGCACGAATTCCAGCACACCTCTGAGTATGACGTTGAAATCATCGTGAACAAGCTGACATTCGTCAACGGTAACGATGGACATGAAGTGGCGCTTTTTGTGCATGCCGAGTGTAGTCGGGCCGCCCTTTTCCATGTCGCCAAAGGTGTACTCCATTTTATTCCTGTATCCGTATCTGCACGGCGCAGGCTCTATTGGCAGGAGCTCATCGTAATGGATATCTTTCTTTTCCAGAAGGCTCTTTACCTCGCCAAACTTGCCCGCAAGCTGTTCCTCATAAGGAACTCCCTGATAGACGCATCCGCCGCATATCTCATGATCTCTGCAAAGGCCCCGCTCCTGGCCATGATCAAAACTTGCCATAGGCATCATAAAACTCCTTCTTGTATTCTGTAAATCTGTCCTCATCAATGGCTTTGCGGATTCTGGTCATGGTCGTAACCAGGAAGTGGAGATTATGTTCCGTCATCAGCATAGCCGAAAGCATCTCGTTGCACTTAAACAGATGTCTGAGATACGCCTTGGAATAATTCCTGCAGACATAGCAGTCACATTCCGGATCCAGCGGCGTGAAGTCCCTCTCATACCTGGCGTTCTTGATATTGACTCTGCCGCGTGAAGTCATGGCCAGGCCGTGTCTGGCAATTCTGGTCGGCAACACGCAGTCAAACATATCGATGCCCCGCTCAACGCCTTCGAAGAGACAGTCAGGACTCCCGACGCCCATCAGATAGCGAGGTTTGTTCTTCGGGATGTAATCGACGCATTCGTCCATCACCTCATACATGATCTCCTTAGGCTCGCCCACGCTGAGTCCGCCTATGGAGTACCCCGGAAGATCCAGTTCCACGATCTGTTCGGCGCTTTGCTTTCTCAGATCCTGATATACGCCTCCCTGCATGATGCCGAACAGTGACTGGTTCACGCCTTCTCCCAGGGTCTGGCTTTCTCCGCCATGTTCCGCGCAGTAGGCATCGTGATATTCCTTGCAGCGCCTGAGCCACCGGGAAGTTCTCTCCAGCGAATCCTTAACGTAATGTCTGTCAGCGGGATACGGTGCGCACTCATCGAACGCCATCATGATGTCGGAGCCCAGTGAGTGCTGTATTTCCATCGACTTCTCAGGCGATATCATGTGTTTGGACCCATCGATATGAGATCTGAAGCTGACTCCTTCTTCTTTGATTTTTCTCATGGCGCCCAGGCTAAACACCTGGAAACCGCCGCTGTCGGTGAGAATCGGCAGATCCCAGTTCATGAATTTATGCAGGCCTCCCGCTTCACGAACCACATCGTGTCCCGGTCTCAGATAAAGATGGTACGTATTGCCCAGTATGATCTGCGCGCCCAAGGCCTTTACCTGCTCAGGCTTCATCGCCTTGACCGTGGCAGCCGTTCCTACCGGCATGAATATCGGTGTCTCGATTTCGCCGTGCGGGGTGGTGAGCCTGCCCCTTCTGGCCTTTGTTCTATTGTCAGTTTTTAATAATTCGAACGTTACTGCTGGCATAGTTTCCTCTCAGTGATCTGTTTGATCATTCTATAAACATGGCATCGCCGTATGAGAAAAATCTGTATTTTTCCCTGACGGCCTCTTCATATATCTCCAGGATCTTCTCTCTGTCATAAAGCGCTGATATGAGCATGATCAGCGTGGATTTAGGCAGATGGAAGTTCGTGATGAGGCTGTCAACGATCTTGAAATCATATCCGGGATAAATAAATATCCCTGTGCTGGCGTCCCCTTCGCGAACCTGCCAGCAGCCCAGCGCATCGTCCATATACGCCGCGCTCTCCACCGTCCTGCACGAGGTCGTGCCCACGCAGATTACCCTGCGGCCCTCGGCTTTAGCCCTGTTGATCGTGTCCGCAGCCTCCCGGCTGATGCTGTACTCTTCGAAATGCATGGAGTGCTCTTCTATATTCTCAACCTTGACCGGTCTGAAGGTGCCTATTCCTACGTGCAGCGTCACATAAGCCAGCTCTGCGCCTTTGTCCGCGGCCTTTGCCAGAAGATCCTCGGTAAAGTGTAGCCCTGCTGTAGGCGCCGCCACTGAGCCTTCTTCTCTGCAGTAGACCGTCTGATATCTGTCCTTGTCCGCGTCCTCGGACGGACGCTCGATATACGGCGGCAGCGGCATACTGCCGATTTCCTCCAGGCGCTCCATGAAGATCCCGTCATATTCGAACCGGGCGGTTCTGGTGCCGTCCGGTCCGTATCCGGTGATTTCGGCCTTAAGCAAAGGCTGATCGGGCAGGTCGCTGCCCGGTCCGCTGAACACCACGCTGTCTCCCGGATGGAGCCGTTTGCCCGGTCTTACCATGGTTTCCCATTCATCTCCATCGATACGTTTGACAAGCAAAAACTCCACTTTGGCTCCCGCCGCGCCCGGCATTTTCGCCGCCTTGGTGCCGTACAGTCTGGCCGGTATGACCTTAGAATCATTGAGCACCAGACAGTCTCCGGGCCTGATATAGTCCAGTATGTCGTAGAAGTGTCTGTGCTCCACCGTGCCGTCCTGCCTGTGTACGACAAGAAGCCTGGAACTGTCCCTTCGGTCAGCAGGCTTCTGTGCTATCAATTCTTCCGGTAAATTGTAATCAAAATCGTCTATTCTCATAAATCCATCATCGTCTGTTCATCATCGTTGTCATCGCCGCTGTCGATTCCCAGATGCGTGTAGGCTTTTCTGGAAGCGACTCTGCCCTTCTTGGTTCGGTTAAGAAGACCTGCCTGGATCAGATACGGTTCGTATACGTCCTCTATGGTGACGCGTTCTTCTCCGATGGAAGCGGCGATCGTATCGATTCCCACAGGACCTCCGTCAAATCGATATATTATCGTCTTCAGTATCTCCCTGTCAAGGTTTTCGAGCCCGAGATAGTCAACACCCAGCGCCTCCAGAGCCTTTCTGGTGATGTCGATGTCGATATCTCCGGTGCCTTTGACCTGTGAGAAGTCTCGGACGCGCTTGAGGATCCTGTTGGCAATTCTCGGGGTTCCTCTGGATCGTTTGGCCATTTCCAGAACGGACTGCTCGTCCACTCTGACCTCCAGAAGATCGGCGGTACGCTTGATGATCTCCGCCAACTCTTCCTTCGTATACATCTCAAACTTGCAGCTTACGCCGAATCTGTCCCTCAGCGGAGCGCTGAGGCTGCCTGCTCTGGTGGTGGCCCCTATCAGCGTGAACCTGGCGATGTCCAGCCTGATGGATCTGGCGGAAGGACCTTTGCCGATAATGATGTCCAAGGCGTAATCCTCCATGGCAGAATACAGCACTTCCTCTACGGATCTGTTGAGTCTGTGTATCTCATCGATAAACAGTACATCGTTCTCGTTGAGGTTGGTGAGTATCGCCGCCAGATCGCCTGCTCTCTCTATGGCCGGTCCGGAGGTTATCCTGATGTCGACGCCCATTTCATTGGCGATAATGCCTGCCAGGGTGGTTTTGCCCAGTCCCGGAGGACCGTAAAACAAAACATGATCCAGAGGCTCCTTTCGCATTTTGGCCGCATCGATAAAAATCTTAAGGTTATCGGTGACCTTGCCCTGCCCTATATATTCGCTGAGTTTCTGAGGTCTGAGACTGAATTCAGCTCTCTCTTCTCCCTGCCCCAGCTCAGCTGATGTGATTCTCTCTTCATAGTCCATAGTTTACTCCCCGCTAAAACAGATTCTTAAGGGCCAGCTTGATATATTCTTCCGTCGTAAGATCCGTATCCTTGATTCCTGCCAGAGCGCTGGTGGCTTCCGGACGTGAATATCCGAGCGCCATAAGAGCGTTGATCGCCTCGCCTCTGCCTCCTGCAGTCACGACATCTCCAATGGCCGCGCCTTCAGCCGCCGGATCTGCGCTGATTCCGGCCGAATCGAACTTATCCTTCAGCTCCAGCACGATTCTCTCGGCGGTCTTCTTGCCGATGCCGTTAGCCTTGGTAAGAGACTTGGAATCTTCAAAGACAATGGCCTCCCTCAGCTGATCCATGGTGAATGCTGACAGAATGGCGATGGCCGCCTTCGGTCCAACTCCGCTCACGCCGATGAGTTTTTTGAATGCGTCCAGCTCAGATCTGCCGGAAAAACCGTAGAGGCTCATATCGTCTTCTCTGACGATCATGGATGTGTGAACCATCACTTCCTGTCCTTCAGCGCTGAGGTAAGCTCTGGAGTTTGCCGGCACATTAACGACATATCCGACGCCTCCCACATCGATCACGATGTATCCGTCGCCCTTCTCGGCGAGTAACCCTCTTAAAAATCCTATCATCTTATCCTTCCCTTAAGTGTTCCGTTCTTGATCTGTTCCATGATATTCGCGCTCTCGCTGGAGTGTCCGTGGCATATGGCTGCCGCCAATGCGTCTGCCGTATCATCGGGTTTCGGCACTTCTTTCAGGTTCAGCATGGTCTTAACCATGAACTGCACCTGCTTCTTATCCGCGCGTCCGTATCCCACGAGAGCCTGTTTGATCTGCAGCGGCGTGTATTCGGCGATCTCCAGTCCTGCCTTGATGCAAGCCAGCACAGCCACGCCTCTGGCCTGTCCCACGTTTATGGCGGTCTTGGCGTTGTTGTTGAAGTACAGCTGCTCAATGCTGGCTACCTCAGGTCTCTGCTCCTCGATGATCTCCCTGAGGCCATCGTAGAGCGCTTCCAAACGCAAAGGCATCGGCATATCCTTATCCGTCGTAATGGCGCCGTAATCGCACGCTCTGAACTTGTTTCCGATTTTATCGACAACCCCATAACCCAGTATGGCGTAGCCGGGGTCTATCCCTAAAATTCTCATGTCTCACCTGCCTGATATTTCAAGTTAAAGTATATCATGAGAACATATGTTTGTAAATATCAACTTACATTTTTGACTTCCCGTATCGTTGAATATTTTTCTTAATTCTACTTGTGTAATAGTAACTTCCACACTAT
>JAUMVD010000076.1 GCA_030530285.1 Bacillota bacterium
CTCATAAAGCCCTTGCCGTGTCAACGGTTCGGAGCCTTTGCAAATGCCTAAATATATACTTTTGTCACGTTGTCGGAACTGGTGAGATACACCATGGTTGCGTAATTGACCTGAAACTCCACAATGTCTCCCACGCTCATGTCGCCGCCGGCATCAATCAGATCCTGAATATCCAGCAGCGTATGGTCTGAGGATGCGCCCAGCACCTCGATGCCGTCTATCGTCGGGATGAGTTCCGACGGGTCGCCGTAATCCACCTTGCCGATTCCCAGTACAGCGCGCCTTCTGATTCCTCTGTCCACGTATTCGATCCTGTGACCAAAGGCATCGAAGCCGATCTCTCCTACAGGGTGCGAAGGTTTATCCTTTACCTCCACCACCTCGGCTCTCAAACGGAATGTGTTGCTGCTCAGATACGGCAGATCGTATCCGTAAAGCGCCGGCAGATCGTATGCCAGCAGCACGCCTTCGCCGATTCTGAGCATATTGATCCTTGGCGGGATGTTGCCGTCCACGACTCTCATGAATGAGCTGGTGGCGCCTCCCGATATGATTTCCAGTTCGCGTCCGATCCTGTCTTCGATGGTTTCCGCGATGTCGACCAGCTCCTGGAGTTTTTCGGGTGTCGGCTGTACGGAACCGTAGCATCCCACATTGACGCCGACTCCTGCCAGATGGAGATTGTGCAGTTCGTTTTCCACCATAAATGCCACATCTGCCATTTCCTCCTTGTCCCAGAACCCTTCTCGGAGATCACCGCAGTCAGCCATGATGATGACATTGTGGGTTTTGTCGTGCATCCCGGCGAACTTATTGAGTTCCTTCAGGACGGCGACCTCGCTGTTGAGACTGTATTCGCAAATCCTGACAACATCTTCCGCTTCACTGAGCATCGGTATCCTGACCAGCATGAGATCCGACTGAATTCCGGCGTCCTTGAGGGGCGCCAGCTGTTCCAGTCTGGAGCTGGCGATCCACCTGCAGCCCGCCCGGTAAAACTGCTCCGCGCATGGGATCAGACCGTTGCAGCCCTTGATGACTCCGGCCACTTCTATGCCCTTTTCTTCGCAGCGCTTCGTCACCTGACTGATGTTGGTCTTCAGCGCGTTGAGATCGATAACGAGTTTCGGATAACCATTTCTGACGTATTCCATATTATTCTTCCCTCTTGTTTTCTTCTGCAAATCTTATGAGCTTTGATGATGTATTGTGTATGAAGTCACTCTTTCTGAGTATGACCTTGCGAATCTGTCTGTAGGCAGGCGCGCTGTCGTTGATTCTGTCCACTTCCTTCCAGATGAGTTTCTTCACGTCTTCATCCGTGTAATCATCTCCCAGGATCTCCCGGACTTCCTCGCTGTCTACCTTGATAGACGCCACGATCATGGTGTCGCTTCCCGAAGCTTTTTCATCCTCAAATACGAAGGACTCCGCTACGAAATCAATCAGACCCAGGGTATATTCGATTTCCTCAGGATAGACGTTTTTACCATTCTTCGTAATGATGACGTTCTTGGCTCTGCCGGTCAGGTACGCATATCCCTGCGCATCCAAATATCCCAGATCACCTGTGTGGAACCAGCCTTCTTCGTCGATGACCTTGGCGGTTTCCTCCGGGTCATCGTAGTAACCCAGCATCAGATTTTCACCGCGGATGCAGACCTCGCCGATGCCCTCGTCATTCTGATTGATGATCTTGATTTCCTGGCTTGGGAACGGCACGCCTACCGATCTGGAGTTCGGCGCGTCCTGCGGGTTAAATGCGCCCATGGGAGCCGCCTCTGTCAGGCCGTACCCCTGCAGCGCGTTGAATCCGAAATCCTGCAGTCCATCCAGAATCTCAGGATCTATCTTGGCGCCGCCGCAGATGAGCGTCTTCATCCTGCCGCCAAATACCGCCCTGATCTCTCCGAAGAACTTATCTCCCAGATCGATGCCGATCTTCTTCGTGAATCTGTTGATCTTAAGCGCCCGCCTGAGGGTCTTTTCCTTGCCCTGTTTGCGCACGTTCTTCCAGATGGTGCTGTACATTTTCTCGTAAAGCGCCGGAACGGCCAGCATCATGGTCGGGCGGACTTCCTTCAGATTTTTGGTGATATATTTCAGTCCCTGGCAAAAGGCCACCGCAGAGCCTTTGTAAATGGCCATCAGGAAGCAGCACGTACACTCATACGTATGATGCAAAGGCAGGAAGGACAAATAGATGTCCGTAGGCTCCAGCGTGAAGATCGTCGGCGCGATCATCAGCTCGGCGCAGACGTTTTTCTGGCTGAGCATGACGCCCTTTGGCGTGCCCGTCGTCCCCGAAGTGAAAATGAGTATGCTCATCACTTCGTTGTCCACTTCGGCGTCGATGTAAGACGTATCGCCGCCGGCGACGAGGCCTTTGCCTTCAGCGATCAGCTGTTTCCATGACAGGACGCCGTCCTTTTCTTCCTCCGCATCGAAGTTGACCAGGATCTCCAGATCGGTTTCGCCGCTTTCTTTGATCCTGCGAAAGACATCCAGATGACGCTTGTCAAAAACCACGCAGCTGACCCGCGCGCGCTCCAGCTGACTCTTCAGTTCCTCTTCATTCAGTTCCTTATCCAGAGGCACGATACATCCGATGCCTCCCGTCACTGCCAGATATGTGGAGCACCACTGATAACAGTTGGGGCCGATGACAGCGACGCGTTTGCCCGTAAGCCCTCTGGCATTCAGCGAAGTGCCCAGCGCATTGACGTCTTCCAGCACTTCTTTATAGGTTATGGATTCAAACTCGCCTTTCGGCTTCCATTTCTGCATGTACGCTACATTGTCAGCAAAGAGCCTGGCGCTTGAATTCAGCAGATCTTTGATGTCGGTGATTGGGCGGCTCTCTTTGCATTTAACGAAGGGCCGTGGATCGTTGTTGACAGCATCCACGAGACTCTGCGCCCACTGCAGGGCTTTTTCTCTCTTTACAGCAGTCTCACTCATATTACCTCCCCGTGCCTCTTATCCTTTGAGATATCTTTCGACGATCTCCGCTGCGTCCTCGACACATCCATCACAGCTTCTGAGTATCTTTCCTGTTTTCTGTCCGTTTACGATGCCTTTGATTTCACTGCATATTATGGATCCGTTCTTCTCTTCGAATTGACGGATCATTTCTTTTGATGCCTTGTAACTTACTTTCTTGGAGGCCGGTTTCTCCAGATTTCCGTCGGATTCTTTCATGCCGGCGACCGCGGTCATGGCGGATACCGCTCCGCATGTGCCCATGTGACCCATGCCAAGGCCGAACCCCTCCATGATTTCGAAGATTTCCTTCTCGCTTTTGCCCAGTTCCTCTGCAAAAGCGCAGGCTACTGACTGGGCGCAATTATAGCCCTTTTTGTGGTTGGCCAGAGCCTTTTGGGTTTTCTCACTCATTTCGAAACACACCTCCTTATCTATTCTTATGATTTTATTGTCTATTTCTTATACTTATCCGCCAGTATTCTGGCAACATATACGCCGCTGGCTGAAGCCTGGGACAGAGAGTGGGTAACGCCCGACCCATCGCCCAGCGCATATAGTCCCGGAATCTTTGTTTCCAGATTGCCGTCGACTTTGACGACGGAATTGTAGAATTTTACCTCGACGCCGTAGAGAAGCGTATCTTCGTTGGCTGTTCCCGGCGCAATCTTGTCCAGCGCGTAGATCATCTCGATGATGTTATCCAGCTGCCGCTTCGGAATGACCAGAGACAGGTCTCCCGGCGTAGCCTGCAGCGTAGGTCTGGTGAAGCATTTGCGCATCCTTCTCTCGCTGGATCTGCGGCCCTTTACCAGATCGCCGAACCTCTGCAGCAGCACGCCGCCTCCCAACATGTTGGAGAGCTTGGCGATGGATTCACCGTACTCGTTGCTGTCGTCAAACGGCTCGGTGAAATGATTCGATACCAGCAGCGCGAAGTTGGTGTTGTTCGTGTGCAGCTCCGGCGCGTCGTAACTGTGGCCGTTGACCGTGACGATGCCGTTGGTGTTTTCCGCTACGACTTCGCCGTAAGGGTTCATGCAGAATGTCCTGACCATGTCGTTGTATTTATCCGTTTTATAGACGATTTTGCTTTCGTAAACATCGTCTGTAATGTGCTTAAAAACTTCCGCAGGCAGCTCGACTCTGACACCGATATCCACGCGGTTTTTCTTCTGTTCTATGCCCATCTTGTCGCAAACGCTGGAGATCCACTTGGACCCGGATCTGCCTGTGGCAAGCACTAGGTCTTTGCCGTTGAATTCCTCTCCCTTATCGTTAACAACGGTGAAGGTTCCGTCATCCTCGCGCCTTACGTCCGTGATCGTTGTGTGGAATCTCATGTCTACTTTCTGTGAAGCGTACTCAAACATCTTCGCCAGTATTCTGACGTTCCTGTCCGTTCCCAGATGTCTTACCTTGGCTTCCAGCAGGTGCAGGTCGTTTCTCAGGCACTCGGTCTTCAGGTCCGAGCTGGCCGTGGAATACAGTTTCGCGTCTGCTCCGCCCATACTGCAAAGCACTTCGTCCACGTACTCCATCAGTGACATGGCTTCATCCACGCCTACGTAGTTATGCAGATCACCGCCGAACTGGGTGGTGATGTTGTATTTACCATCGGAAAGCGTTCCCGCTCCGCCGTATCCGTTCATGATATGGCACGGATTGCACTTCAGACAAGTCTTCGTGACGCCCTTTTTGATCGGGCAGATTCTCTCTTCCAGTCTGCCGCCCTTATCCAGGATCAGCACTTTGGCTCCGGTATCGAGTTTCGCCAGTTCATAACTCATGAAAACGCCGCTGGCTCCGGCGCCTACTACGATAATGTCATACTTTTCCATTTATGATGTATCTCCTTATTTGTTCTCTCTTATTTGTTTTCTCTCAATTCTTCCAATATCTCTTTGATCAGCACGCGCTCATCCATATCGTACTTGACGCCGTTGATCTCCTGATACGTTTCGTGGCCTTTGCCGGCGCATATGATGATGTCGCCCGGCTCTCCATGCTCGATGGCGTACTTGATGGCGTCTTTTCTGTTGATGATCTCCACGTATTTGCCAGTGGTTTTGCTGATGCCCGTCTTGATGTCATCGATGATGGCCTGCGGGTCTTCATTTCTCGGATTATCGCTGGTGATGATCGTCAGATCCGCCAGTTTGCCCGATACTTCGCCCATCTCGAATCTCCTGTCTCTGGCTCTGTTGCCGCCGCATCCAAACAGGGAAACCAGTCTGTGCGGCTTGTACTCTCTGAGCGTGGTGAGCAGGCTTTCCAGCGCCATGGCATTGTGGGCGTAGTCGATCATCAGCGTGAAATCGTCACTGACCTTGATGAGCTCGATCCTGCCTTTGACCTTGATATCCTTCAGCGCCTCTACGATGGCTTCCGGCTCCACGCCAAAGTGTCTGCAGATGGCGATGGCGGTCATGGAGTTGTACACGCTGAATTTGCCCGGAATATCGATTTCTACCGGAAAGTCCATCAGCCCTTTGACATCGTACTTGATGCCCAGATAGCCCGGCCTTGACACCAGCTCCATATCCTCTGCTCTGATGTCCTGATCGCAAAGATCCAGATGTTTGCTCTCGCCGATGCCGTAGGTCTCGATCTCGCAGGTCGCTCCCTCGATGATCTTCTCGAAATGTTCATCGTCCCTGTTGACGATGCCGACTCTGCACTGCTTCAGGAGCATTTTCTTACATTCCAGATAGTGCTCGAAATCCCTGTGTTCGTTAGGACCTATATGGTCCGGCTCTATATTGGTGAATATGCCGTAATCAAATGTGAAGCCCGCTGTCCTGTGAAGCATGAATCCCTGCGATGACGCTTCCATGACCACGCAGTCACATCCGGCATCCACCATCTCCCTGAAATATTTCTGGACGAGATAGGATTCCGGTGTGGTGTTGGCCGCGGGTATGCTTTTGTCTCCTATCACGGCCTCGATGGTTCCGATGAGCCCCACCTTGTGTCCTACCTTTTCCAGGATGGACTTGACCATGTACGTCGTGGTGGTTTTTCCTTTGGTTCCGGTAATGCCGATGGTTTTGAGTTTCTCGGCAGGATGACCGAACCAGGCCGCGCTGATGCATGCCAGCGCGTATCTGCTGTCCGTGACTTTCACGATGACAGGTCCCTCGCCGATATCTCCCGCCGCCTCCGCGTCCTGTACCACGATGACGGCTGCGCCTTTGTCGGCTACGTCTGGCGCGAATCTGTGCCCATCGGCAACCGCGCCCTTGATGCATACAAAGAGGCATCCCGGCTCTGCCTTTCTCGAGTCCAGAATGATCTCTTCTACCTCGGTATCCAGGCCTTTTGCACCTTCTCTGATCAATTCGAATTCTATGTTTGCCAGTAAATTTGATAGTTTCATTTCATGCTCCTGATTTGTTTATTACATACATAGTTGATTATACGCTAAGATCTGCATTTTATCAATGAAATGTGGGCAGATTGATTCTGTCGCTGTCTTAATTGTCAAGACATATGTTACACTCTGAGAAATACTCCGACACTACCT